>CBDUEX010000001.1:0-28848 GCA_965366305.1 uncultured Bacteroidia bacterium
CGGTTGTATGCAAACTGAAGGTAAAATGTTCCGTGATAATCAAGTCCGACTTATTAGAGAAGGTGTAGTTGTTTACACTGGAGCACTGGAATCTTTAAAACGTTTTAAAGACGATGTGAAAGAAGTTAACAAAGGATATGAGTGTGGTATTCAAATTAAAAACTACAATGACATTGAAATTGGAGACCTTATTGAAGGATTTAGAGAAGTTGAGGTTAAGCGAAAACTAAAATAAACGCTTCTATTTAATTAATTATTTCTTGCTAAATTGCACCTATTATGAATAGGTCAATTATCCGTGGGCTTGGCTTTTATGTCCCCGAAAATGTTGTAACCAATGATGATCTTTCGAAAATTATTGAGACCAATGACGATTGGATTACCGAACGAACTGGAATCAAAGAACGAAGGTGGGTTGGTGATTCTGGCGAGAGCACCACGTCTATGGGAGTTAAAGCTGCACTTAACGCAATCGCTGATGCTAAAATTGATAAACATGATATTGACTTTATAGTTTTTGCAACACTTAGTCCAGATTATTATTTCCCAGGACCAGGGGTTTCTGTTCAAAAAGAACTTGAACTTGATACTATTGGTGCCTTGGATGTTAGAAATCAGTGCAGCGGATTTGTATACGCAATATCAGTTGCTGATCAATACATTAAGACTGGAATGTATAAAAACATTTTAGTTATTGGCTCTGAATATCAAAGTGGAGGATTAGATAAAACAACTCGAGGTAGAGGCGTTTCGGTTATTTTTGGAGACGGAGCTGGAGCCGCTATAGTTTCTGCTTCTCAAGACAAAAATGAATCTGGTGGAATTCTATCTACTCACCTACACTCTGAAGGAATGCATGCTGAAGAATTAGCACTTTTACGACCTAGTACTTCGCATTGGGTCCCTAGAATATTACAAGAAAATAATCCAGAGGATATCTCTTATTATCCTTATATGAACGGTAATTTTGTATTTAAACATGCAGTTACACGATTCCCTCAAGTGATTGGTGAAGCATTAAAACAAAACGGCTTTCAATCTTCAGACATCAGTCTGCTGATTCCTCATCAAGCGAATCTGAGAATAGCACAATTTATACAACGCTCTATGAAACTAACTAACGATCAAGTGTTTAACAATATTCAAAAATACGGCAATACAACTGCCGCATCAATTCCCATTGCAATGGCTGAAGCCAAACAACAAGGTCTCATTAAAAAAGGAGATCTCATCTGCTTGGCAGCTTTTGGTAGCGGCTTTACATGGGCAAGTGCATTAATAAGATGGACATGAAGCTAGGACAACAAGAATTGATTGCAATTGCAATTATCGCAATTGGGTCCTACGTATTAGTTCGTTTAGGGAAGCTCGTTATTAGACGACATATTCGAAAAGCATACAGTGACCCTTCCGATACTGAAGTGCCGGCGACAAGTCTTAATTTCTTCTATAATACCTTCTCTTTTCTCGTATATACCGTTGCTGTGATGGCAATAATTTATACGATTCCTCCATTTAAAAATATTGGCAAGACCCTTTTTGCCGGTGCTGGAATATTTGCAGCAATCGTAGGATTTGCATCACAACAAGCATTTTCTAACATTATTGGCGGAATATTTCTAGTACTTTTCAAACCATTTCGAGTGGGCGACCTAATTCGAGTTGGTCAAATAAATGAAGGCTATGTTGAAGATATCACACTAAGACATACAGTTATCAAAGACTTTGAAAACAAACGTATTGTAATTCCAAATGCACTTATTAGCACGGAAACGATCCATAATGCTACAATAAAAGATCCTAGGGTTATGAATAGAATACCTTTTGGGATCAGTTACGATTCTAATGTCGATCTGGCCATATCAATAATCAAAAAACATGCTGTAAAACATGATTTACACATGGATTATCGTTCAGAATTTGATAAAAAGGAAGGTGTACCTGAAGTTGATGTTCGCGTAATTTCTTGGGATGATTCATCAATAACCTTGCGTGCATATATTTGGACGGATTCTCAACACGATGGTTTCATGCTAAAAACGGATTTATACAAAAGCGTTAAGAAAGATTTTGAAGAGAATGGAATTGAAATTCCATTCCCTCATCGAACTATTGTTTATAAAAACCATGAGCAGAAAGAAAAAATCTAAGAAGTTATTTCACAGTCCGATATCGCTTAATATCCCAAAAGACGATGGCAATGTTTATCTCGATTGCTTAACCTATAGTGATGGAAAGTATGAACGCTTTAAAGGAAAAGATTGGGAAAAAATGGAAGCTTTTATCAATCAAAATAAAGAACATACTACCTGGCTAAATCTCTATCCATTGGAGAATAAAAGGACGCTCGAGCAATTAGAAGAACACTACGGAATTAACCCATTCCTAATGGCAGATGCTGTAGATTTTTCTCTGAGATCTAAGTCTTGGTTCACAGAAAAACATCTGTTTTGTTCTTTTAAAATGATTAAACCTGATGTGGACGGTACTGAGCACATTAGCTTTATTATTGGTGATAATTATTTAATTAGCTTCCAAGAAAATCAAGAAGACATTTTTGATCATATTCGATTGAGGATTGAAATGAACTATGGTTTAATTAGAAAAAAAGGAATTGACTATCTCTTCTTTCTTCTTTGTGATGCCTTAATTGACCAATACACTTTAGTAGCTGATGAATCAGAAAACCTAATTTTGAAAATAGAAGAAGATTTAAATGTCAATCACAATAGCATTTCATTAACCCAAATACACGAAAAAAAGCAGGACCTTTCCACCACACATAAAGATATTCGTGCCGCTACAGATGTACTTGGCAGCGTATATGACTCAGAGTTTCCAGTAATATCTAGTTTTGTAAGGAAACTTTTCTCCTCTATAATTCATAACGCAAATTATTGTTTAGATTCCTATTCAAGACAATTAGAAAATACAAAGAGCCTATCTGATCTTTACTTTTCTCAACAAAATAATAAATTGAATGAGATGATTAAATGGTTAACTATCATGTCTTCCTTCTTTATTCCTTTGTCATTTATCGCCGGCTTTTATGGAATGAATTTTGTAAACATGCCTGAACTTAAAAACCCATATTCATATCCGATTCTTGTTGGTTTTATGCTAAGTGTTGGTGCCTACATTGTTTTTCTATTTAAACGAAAAAAATGGCTTTGAATAAGACAAAAAAGAAGACTATTGGGATTGTGGATGTGCTGGACTTACCCGAATCTAAATTGTCTCAGATTCCATGTAAAATAGATACTGGTGCATACAACTGCTCTATCGATTGTTCTTTTTTAGAATTAAAAGACGAAAATGGTGTTAAAAAGCTCAACTTTATTCTTTTGGATAAAAGAAGCAAACAATACAACGGTGAAGTAATTTCTACTACTACCTTTTGGCAAAAAAAAGTTAAAAGCTCAACTGGTGTGGTTGAATACCGATATCAAGTTCCATTAGATGTTGTATTGTTTGGAGAGCATTATAAGGCCGTGTTTAACTTGAGCAGGAGACACAATATGCGTTATCCTATTCTATTGGGAAGAAATTTTTTAGCTAAGAGGTTTCTAGTTGATGTTAGTAAAAGGAATCTCTCTGCGAAGGATTAAAATCGTAAAAGTGATTCTATAACTAAATGAGGTTCCGTAAATGGAATGAAATGATTTTCTTTAGGGTATCTAAACACTTCCAAACTTTTTGCATTTACCAGTTTTGCCTCTGCATAGTCTTCATTCCCGGAAGGAACAAGTTTATCTTTTCCCCCTTGGATAATTTTTACGTCCATGGTTATCCGATGCCACATAGTATCCATACGAATTAACTCTTCTTTTGCCGGAATTATTTCTTCATTACTTACCCGAAAGCTCTTAGGCATTAACCAGCTAAGCCACTTAGTGCACATAGGTTTTCTCCATTTTTCTTCTGGCTCTAATTCTGGCGATACTGAACCAGCTATGATTAATAACCCTGTGGCAATTTGAGGATCATCCATCGCCATTCTGCAAATAATCGGACCACCAAGTGAATGTCCAACTAAAATAAATTGCTGTGATTTAAACTGAGCTAATACCTCTCTTAGAATAAGGGATTGTTGAGCAATACTTGGTTCTGAATTTCCGAATTCTGAATAGCCAAATCCTGGCCGATCGATAAGCAATACATTAAACGTGTTTAGAACATTAGTGTCCTTTGCATATTCTAAAAAATTACTTGAAGACCCTGGTGATCCATGTACAAATACCACCGTGGTTTTGGCAGTATCCTTCCCAACTAAGGTGTAATGTATTTCTCTTCCTGTAGCTAACTTTGTTCCAATTTCAACTGCATAACTTTCGCTTACTTTTCTTAACTGACGTAGTTGCTTTTTATCCGAAGATCGAAACTGAAAACAACTACCCACTAGTAGCCATAATAGTAACCCAATTCCCAAATATGCAAGTTTCTTATACCTCAACCAATTGTTTGCCTTGAAGTAAATAAACAGCGTTACACATTTTTAGTTCTTCTTGCTTGTGAGTTATAAAAATTGCAGTCTTACCGGTATCTTTCAAATGGCTAATAGATTCCAATGTTTGTGTTATAGATTCCCGATCTAAATTGTTGGTAGCTTCATCAAATATGAATATCTCAGCATCTTTATATAGAGCTCTAGCTATCGCAATTCTCTGCTTTTGCCCTCCAGAAATTTGATTGCCTAATTCCCCAACAGAAGTATTCCATTTGTCGTGTAAGCCTTCAACCCATGATAATAGATTTACTTGAGAGAGGCAGCTTTTAACCTTCTCCAAGTCTATTTCGTCATCGGCTTGCAAAAACGCTACATTGTGCATGATGCTAGTATTAAGCATAAAAACATCTTGTTTTACATAAGAGAACAGATAACGATATGCTTCCTTGTTATCCTCGTTTATGGTTAAATCATCCA
Organism: uncultured Bacteroidia bacterium; assembly: GCA_965366305.1. GTDB lineage: Bacteria > Bacteroidota > Bacteroidia > NS11-12g > UBA9320 > UBA9320. The sequence goes on from CBDUEX010000001.1 coordinate 4,925, forward strand.
GAGTTAACGATCCGCTATTGGGTTGTATTAATCTACATAAAAGATTTATAAAAGTAGACTTACCAGCTCCGCTTGCACCCGTAATCCCAATGAAATCTCCTTTTTTAAGCACAAAGTCCAACCCTTTAAAAATGTGTTCCGAATCAGCATAGGAGAAACCTACATTATTAAGTTTAATACTATTTTTAAACTGCAATGCCCCTTGAAAGCTCGCAGGTTTTTCAACTGTATCAGAAATTTCATTTTTAAAATAGTCTAACACATAACTATTTGTTGCCAAATTATTAAATGCACCCAATATCCTATTTACACTTGGCAGCATTCGAAACGAAACTGCTGCATATATAGACACATAAGAAATTAAACTGCTATTCCCTTTGCTAGTTATCAAAGCAAATAAAACTACACATAAAATCCCTCCTATTGCTACTACCTCATATAATCGCATGGGTATAAATTGAGAACTTACGTAAATTGATTTCTTATATTTAAATAGTTTTGCTTTTTCTCTTTCAAACTCCTCTTCAAAATAAGAGGTCCCTCTCCAAAGTTTTATACTGGCTATTCCTTGGGTTAATTGGCTTATGTTTTCATAAAGTATTGGATTAATTTTATGGACCTTTTTACCCATCTTGCCAAGTCTATTTTTATTAAAGAATATTAAAAAACCTGCTGCAGGCATAATAGTTAATATGGTAAACAAGAAAAGAAAAGGCTTATAAAATAAAATGGAGCCCAACATTAAAATTAAAATAGAGAGTTCAGAAAGGAGCATAATACTCGGGATTATGATTGTTTCGGGCAAGAAAAGTGCCGCACCAAATAGCTCATTTATAATTTCCGACGATTTTCTATTTTTAAAGTACAACAAATCGTTGTTAGCGATTTCACTGTAGCGTTTAGCCGATAAATCATCTGTTGCTTCAAAGGCAAATTTTACCTGACTTTTATTGATTTGTACGATAACAATGTTCTTGATTACATAGAAGACAAAGAGCAAGCAAGTTATTATTGCTACAAAATGTAACTGATCTTCAACACCGAGTGCCTTTGATAAAAAAGAAGTAAATACGTTGTGTTGAATGAAATTGGGTTTTAGAATGGATAATACTGTGTGAAGCAATACAGAAATACCGGCAATTTCAATAAGAGCACTAACAACGCTTAAAAAAACCATTACCATGTACTTGGATCGCTGCTTCTTCGAGAAAATCGAAAGCAAACTCACCCAGGTATCCGCTATGCTTTTAATCTTCTTCATTCAAGAATTTCAAGTAATTCTAATTCTATTATTATTGGCATATATCCCGGAACCTTGCTATTTCCATCTGGCCCAAATGCATAGGATGATGGCACAATTGCTCGTAAACTTTCTCCAACTGCAAGTTTTTTAGCAAGAAACTGTATTCCACGTAAAATGCTCTTATCTGAAGTGTCGTAAATTAATGGGTCTCCCTCTTTGCTAAAAGCAATAATATTTTCATTTATCGACTTTATAACATATTTTAATTTTGCCTTTTTAAAGTCAACTACTTCCAAATTAGTTGTTTTTAATTTTTCGAAGTAAATAAGTGTATTGGTGTCCTGCTCTCCGTTCCATCCTGATTTTTTGATAAATCGTTCAACTCCTTCATTTTCAAACACTTGCTTGTGTGCTAAGTACTGCAGGTCATCCAATTTATCACGCATCCAAAGCCTTACTTTAATCGGTTTCGATTTATCTAAACTTAACGGTGTTTTCCCTCCAAGAGCGATGTAAAAACTGTCTGCGTTGATAGTAATATCAACACTATCTTGTACGCAAACTTGTGCCAATAGCTTCATAAGAGAGGTATTAGTATCGAGCTGTTTTGCATGAAGTTCTACTTTTCTTCCTAAAGTGTTGGTGTTTAAATAAATTGAATCCTTGCCGTTCTTCAATTCTAAATCAACTAACCAATGACTTTTTGAAGGTTCTATGCAATCTTTATCCCCTTTTAGATATTCTAATCCGCCAGACTTTTTATATTGCTTCGTATCATTACAACCCAAGATGGCAATTACAGCAAATCCAAGAAAAAGCATCTTTTTTATCATAAATATTCTGAATATGTTTTGATAGCTGATTTAACTTTATCTAAGGTCTCTTCTAGTGATTCTTTACTAGCTCCACCTGCCGCATTTTTATGTCCACCACCATTAAAATATTGGGCTGAAAATTCATTGCAAGGGAAATTTGATTTACTTCTAAAGCTCATTTTCACTAAAGACCCTCTATCTATAATTAACGCACTCATTTCCACTCCCTTGATACCCAATCCATAGTTCACAAAGCCCTCGGTATCTCCCGTTTTAACATTGTAATCTTCCAGTTCTTTAACGGTTAAATGTGAAAGTGCAACTTTCCCATCTTCAATCAATGTTATTTTTTTAGAAAGAAAGTATCCTAATAACTGTAGTCTCTCTAATCTATTTTGATCAAATAATCGTTCATACAAATGTGATGGTTTTACCCCTAGGTCTATTAAGGCACCTGCAGTTCTAATAGTGTCCCCAGTGGTGCTATTGTATCGAAAAGAACCCGTATCTGTAATTAAGCCAGTGTAAATACATTCTGCAGCATCTTTAGTTAAATGTTTGAGCTCCAAATGTGACTTGATGTAATAATATATTAATTCACATGTAGAACTTGCCCCAATAGAACAAAGTCGTTCGTCATCAAAATCTTGAGGATCTCGATGATGGTCTATTAAAATGATTCTTGCATTGCTATTGGTAATTGCTTCACCCATTTTATTTATCCTTCCAATGGCATTAAAATCCAAGCAATAAACCAATTCTGAATTAGCAATTATTTCATTTGATTTCTCTTCATTGCCTTCGTAAATTAATACATTTTCATTCCCAGGAATCCACCATAAGAAGTCAGCATAATCTGTTGGAGTAATTACAATAGAATCAATTCCGGCACTTTTGAAGTAGTTATATAAACCAAGACTTGATCCCATTGCATCGCCATCAGGCTTGTGATGTGTTGTGATGACAATTTTACCTGAATGTTTCTTTAGGTCGTCTAAATTGTGTGATATTGTGTTTTGCACTTATTTTTTGCGGCAAAACTCGTTAAAAGATGGAGATAATTCTATTTTTGCCGCCCTAAATCGAAAAACAATGTCAAACATTACATTCACAATGATTAAACCAGATGCAGTTTCAAACGGACATACTGGTAAAATAATAAACGATATTTTAGAAGGCGGATTTTCAATCAAAGCTATGAAATATCTTCATTTGAGTAAAGAGAAAGCGGAGGCTTTTTATGGTATTCATAGAGAGAGACCTTTCTTCAATGATCTTGTTTCATTTATGACTTCTGGTCCTATCGTTGCTGCTGTTTTAACTAAAAGTAATGCAGTTGAAGACTTCAGAACTTTAATTGGTGCTACCAACCCTGCTGATGCGGCGGCTGGTACAATCAGAAATAAATATGCAAAATCTATTGATGCCAATGCAATTCATGGCTCAGATAGCGATGAGAATGCCGCTGGTGAAGCTTCATTCTTTTTCTCAGCTTTTGAGATGTTCTAGATCCATTTATCGTTTTTAGTTCATTTTTGGTGGTGATTATTTAATCATCCACACAATTTATCTTACTTTGACGCATTATTAATAATGATGAAGTTTAAAAATAAGTTTTTTATCTTAATGCCCTTTGTATTTATTGCTTTTGGATTCTATTTAAAAGCTCAAGATGAAGGTGAAGATGTTCTTCTAAAGGCCATTAATGTTAGTTTACAAAATGCTCACTATGATCCAGTGGCAATTGACGATGCGTATTCAGAAAAAGCATATAATCTGTATATGAATAATATTGACCCGAATAAGCGAATGCTAATTCAGGAAGATATTGATAAACTAGAGCCATTTAAGCATTCTTTAGATGAAGAATCTACAAACGGAAAGTATACCTTCTTTGATGCATCTCTAGAGATCATTAATAAGCGAACAGATTTAACTCAAACGTTCTTCACTGATCTTTTGGCTCAGCCTTTTGATTATTCTGTTGAAGAAACAGTAGATTTTAGTGAAGATATTCCTTACGCCAAAGACCAAACACAACTGAAAGAGAGATGGCGTAAATATTTGAAATACAATGTTTTAACTAGGCTTTATGCCGATCAAGTGGCACAAGATAAAGCCCTAGAGAAAAAGGATACCGTGTTTACACCCGTTTCTTTTGATAGCCTTGAAATTAAAGCAAGAAATAGTGTTTTAAAAACACATGTAGACTGGTACAAAAGACTGAAAAAGTTTGATAGACAAGATCGTCTTGCAGTATACATCAATAGCTTAACTGCTGTTTATGATCCTCATACCAATTATTTCCCGCCTGCAGATAAAGACAATTTCGATATTCAAATGTCTGGGAGACTTGAAGGTATCGGTGCTCAACTGCAAGAAAAAGATGGCTATATTAAAATTACCAAAATTATTCCTGGAGGTCCAGCATCGTTGCAAGGTGATTTAAAAGCAAATGACCTAATACTTAAAGTAGCACAAGAAGGAGAAGAAGCGGTAGACATTGTTGATTGGAGAATTGATGATGCGGTAAAAATAATTCGTGGTAAAAAAGGCACTAAAGTAACCCTTACTGTTCGACGACCAGATGGAAGTGAAGAAGCGATTACAATAACAAGAGACATTGTTGTTTTGGATGAAACCTACGCAAAATCGTTAATCATTAACGATGCAGATAACGTAAAGTCTGGCTACATTTACTTACCTAGCTTTTATGCTGACTTTAGAAATCCTCGCGGACGATTTAGTTGGAAAGATGTGAAAGTTGAAGTTGAAAAATTGAAAGCCGAAAAAGTTAAAGGTATTATACTCGATTTAAGAAACAATGGAGGTGGTTCGTTAGATGATGTTGTAAAAATGGCTGGATTATTTATTGACCAAGGGCCTATTGTTCAAGTAAAAGAAAAAGGTAGAAAGCCCCAAGTACTCGAAGATCGCTATGAAGGTGCAGAATGGGATGGTGCCTTAGTTATAATGGTAAACGAGTTTAGTGCATCCGCATCTGAGATTATGGCTGCTGCAATGCAAGATTATAATAGAGCTGTTGTAATAGGTTCATCTTCAACACATGGCAAGGGTACTGTGCAACGTTTTCTTGATTTAAATCAAACCTTACGCAGTAAAAATGTTCCTGAATTAGGCAGTGTAAAGCTAACTATCCAAAAGTTTTATCGTATCAACGGTGATGCAACCCAACTTAAAGGGGTAAGCTCCGATATTCTTCTTCCAGATAATTACATGTACATCAAAACTGGTGAAAAAGAGCACGATTATCCAATGGTTTGGGATCAAATTGATAAGTCAAACTACGATAATAAATCGTATAGCGTTCCTAAAAAGGTCTATAAAAACAGCATGAAACGTGTAAAAGAAAATGAGACCTTTCAATTGATTGAAGAAAATGCACGTAGATGGGAAAAACAACGAGAAGTAAATGTATATCCTCTTTCGTTTGCCAACTACAAATTGCAAGAAGAAACTGAAAAAATGGAAGGAGATAAATTTAAAGACTTAGGGAAAATTGATATCAACGGTTTTCAAGTCTCTAATATCCCTTCGGATGTAGCGAAAATTAATGCCGATGAGTCTCGCAAAAAACGAAACGAAGATTGGATGGAGGGTATAACCAAGGATCCATATATTTTTGAAGCTCTTCAAATAATCGAAGATTGGAATTAATCTGATTCTCTTACTAGTAACAAGGTTTGTTTAACTAAATAAACCCCACTTTTCTCGCATACTTATCAAAATATCAAGTGGTTTAACTAAATTTGAGCAACTTAAATTTACCAAAAACTATGTCAGATTCCTTTGATTTATTGGACCAGCTAGGTGACCAAAAAAAAGTAGAAGCCCTCAAAGCAAAAATTGAAAAGAAAACAAGCACAGATATAACATCTAAGCTTGATAAAATTGAACAAGAAATTGAACAAGCTGTTGCAGACAATAGATCCACTGAGGATATTGTAAGCGGAATTATCAATGCCAATTTTGAAACACTAAATGGCGATGTTGATGCAACTGAAGCAGATTTACAAGAATTGATGCTTCACTTGCGATCGATGCTGGATAGCTGTGGCGGAGAGTTTGGCAAATTGCAAGAATTAAATGATTCAGAATTAAAATTAATTGAGCTTGCAACAAAGGCAAGGGAGGCCGCTGAGCGTGAAGCAGCAGATGCAGAAAACTTATCAAGTGCCTGGAACATCTTATTTGGTTATAAAAACAGAAAAGTAAAAAGCACCAAAGAAGATTTTGAAAAGAAAGTTGAAGGGCTTAAAAATGCCGAAGCAGAGGCTCAAAGAAGATACAGAGACCGTCTTAAAAATGCCGATATTGGTGAAAGCTTAAATAGAATAATAAGCCAGGTTCAAGGCATGGTAGGTATTGTAGAAAATATGATACTGGACGTAGACAAACAAATAAGTGCTCTTAAAAACAGAAAAGAGCTTGCTTTTGAAACCAAAGAAAAAGCTGCTCGAATTATGGAAGAGCGTAAAGTAGATTTAGATGATGTTGAAGGGAAATTAAAGCAATCAGAATCTGAACTTACCGAGTTGGCTAACAATAGTCCTGAGTATACCGCCCAAGAGAAAAAAATCGCAGATCTAAAAGAACTAAGAGCAAACCTAAAAGGTAAGTTCAATATTGCACTTGGTATTTTTCAATCGAAAGAGCGGTTTGTTGATCAAATTGTAGTGCACCTTGAAGCTCAAACAACAACTAAAAATAACCTAAAACAATTAATTGGTCAGTTAAAAAGTGATACGGAAGAACGTGTGACTACTTATGAATCAGGATTACAATTAATTCAATCTGCAACTGCACAAGAAGCTGCTTCAATGTATGAAGAAGCTGGTGTTAAAACCGATCAAAAAATTACAGAAATTGCTGCCAAAGTATTGGTAGGCTCTGAAAAAGATAGAATTACACGTGTTAAGAAACACCCACAACGAATGACGGAACTTCACAAGGTGTTAGTTGCCATGGCAGAAGCCACAGCTAAGTATAAAGAAGAAGATGCTAAGTTGATGGAACAACACAGTAATAAGTTCGGTATTGACGTAAGTAAAACATTCTCACATAACTACGAGAATAAGGTAGATAATGTCAAAGAAAGTAGTGGAGATAGCTCAAAAGGTAATACTGTAGATGATTTAATGGACTAACACAGTTTACTGAGTGAAAACCATTGATATAAATAATCACTTTACTTCCTTAGATAGAAGTGTTCTTGAAGGAGAAAACGCGTATAGCGACTACTTTGAGTATGTGAAACGTGCATTAAATATTCTTCTGAGCTCTTATGATAAGATTTCAAGCCAAACGCCCCTTGAAGTTACAGTTCTAAAAGAATATTCACAGAAATTCTTAAACACTATTGAAGCGTTTAGGTTGAAATACTCATTTGCAGAGAATCAATCTATGCTGGTGGATTTAACTGAAAGTGGATTCCCAAATTTTTTAGAATTTAAAAGACTTGGAGACGATCTGCACAAAAAGGAAAGTGAGCTTTCTAAAATGCCAACAAAGGATTCGTTAAAACAAAACATTTTAGATCATCTGGTCAAAAAATTCAATGACCCTTCAACGCTATTACAGCAGCTTAGCAAACAATGCTACTTTAATAACTTAAATGCTCATAAGTTGTTTTTTGAGTTTAATCCTGGGAAAATTGAGCTGATAAAAGAAGCCAATGATAAAGAAGAAACCCGCACGTATTTTTACTCCTGGGCGTCTTTTGACAGTGTAACCAATAAACCATTTGTTTACACCATGGTTTTTGAAAACCCAACCAATATTTCAAATGAAAACACGGATATTAAGAGGGACTTAGACTTTATTGAGGTTATTAAACGATGTACGCATAACAGTTCTCCACTTAAGGTTATTGCATCAGACATAGACAATTCTTACGAGAATATATATCCAAAGATTCTTAAGCGAATCGAAATTGGTCCTGTATTTGGAAAATATTCAAGAGACAAACACCCATTCACCCTTCTGCTAAATAACCACTTTTCTGAAGAGGATTTTATATTCACTTATGAAACGGAAGTAGTTTTTTCAATTGGCCAAAAAAAGACCAAATCATTTTTATCAAAAGGAGAGTTAAGACAAGTATTTTACATTGACGAAACAAACAAAGAATGCATGGAGAAAATGATTTCTCAAATTGATAAATACATGATAACGTCCCATCGTGTTTTACAATATTTGAATGATACCAGACCAGAAGTATTAAAGGGGCTTTCTGTACCTGCTTATATTTATAATTAATATGGAAAAACAAGAATCATCATTGTTAAAAATTAAAGAGGCCGACCTTCTTGAATACAAAGAAGATATCACTGCATACTTGAAGCAAGTTGGTTGGAAGCCAGATAATAAAACTTCTAGTTCAAGTGTAGACCTAAATTTTTTAACCAATGTAAATAAGGCTCTTGAGTTACAGCAAGAAGATGAAATATCCATCTTAAAAGCTGCAATTAGAATAAGTGACGACAGAGTTCTGTTGTCTAACACCTGTAATAAGATTTTAAACGCTGTTAGAACAGGTTACTCGCTCGGAAGGCATATTGCTAAATTATATTCAGACGCAAGCGGACTAGAGCTGCTACAACAAAAAAACACAAGCGGCGACCTGCATCAGTCAGAACTTCCAGAGTTTCATGATAAGAGTCAAACGCAATCCGCCATACTTGTATATAGTGCAGCTTCGTATATTACGTATGCTTTAAACGATTTTATGGCCGATGAAGTTGCTTCCATACCAATGGATTTCAATGGAATCCCTCAAATTAGTTTGACAAGGCCATCCAAAGCTATACAATGCACGCTATATTACTATGCGGCATACTTGGAGCGTTCTGGAATTGTGAATACCGATTTGCACTTTCTTAAAATTACATTATTATACTTCGAACGCGTTGTTGAAGAAATTCAATTACGAAAAAATGCATTGAAGTACAGTGAGATTTTTACTCAAAACCACTACAAATTAGAAAACACTGAGTTCATACTTCAAGGATTTGAAACTCATTCTGCTGCTAGTGTTAAAGGAATGCAATTTAATCCAACTAGAATGGAAGAAATTGTATCGAACAAGCAGGCAAAACACATGTTTAAACGATATGCAGAGCGATTGTTGTGCTACGATTTGGATGCTAAGAAGAATCCCATGAACGAATTAGGTGGTCTCCCTTCTATAACCATGGCCGATGGTAAACCAGGCACAGGTAAAAGCATGCTAATTGCAGCAACTGCAACCTTATTGCAAGAACGCTGCGATCAACTTGGACTGAATTTCCTTTTTTGGCCATTGCCAGAGAATATAGTTTCTACTTTCCAAGGAGGTACTGCCGAACGAGCGATGGAATGGTTTAAGCCCATGCAAGATCCAAACAAAATTGTTTTTGCTCCTATTGACGATGCCGAGAACAATTTAGAGGAGCGAACAAGACAAGGAGTTTCTGCAGGGGTACGTGAATTTATAGGCGTGTTTTTAAGAAACACTGAAGGAGCTTATGCCGTAAATCATGGCAATAGATTAATGAGTCTATTTACCAATATTCCCGATCAAATCGACAAGGCGGTTTTGTCTCGAATTCAAATGAGAATTTCTATGGAAGGAGCATCAAATAAGTTCGACTTTATGGACCAGGATTATTTGTGGTGGCAGAAGTATGCTGAATTGGATAAAAACTTTGTAAACAACACAATGCCAAACAACTATACGTTTATGGATGCTCAGAAAGAGGCAAATTCGATCAACGATTTAATTGAGGACAAATACAGCTTTACCAATCACAAAGTAGAAGATATTTATAGTGCAGTTAAGAAAAACACAGATCCAAATTCGCACGAATTTTTTGGAACGTTCTATGACGCTATTTTAGATCAATATCCTTTTTTCTCTTCAAGGGACCTTAGAAATATTCAGAAAGCAGTAGATGCACGATTAATAGATTTTGATCTTCCAGAAATATGGTGGGATAATCCCGATGACTTTTTCACCAAAGAGTACGATCAAAAATTAACTATCCTCAAAGATTTGATGAAACAGAATATGAAAGGTGCATCATTTGGACAAGTACGAATATTTGAAGCCCTAAATTATATTGAAAATTCAATTCGAATTAATGAAACTGGAATTAACCGAGAAATTAAGCAACGGGCAAAAGAATTGTATATTCAACAACAAGCTAATCAACAACTTAACAGCGGAATTATAAATGATTAAACTCATTCAAAACGGCTTATTTGCGGATAACTTATTTGCGGTTAATAACCCGCTAATGGTAAAACGCTACAACGGCTGTTTGACTGATATAGGACTTACTCCTACAAAGCTAAAATCATTTCATATAGATGGTTGGGGTTGGAGTCCTGAAATTGCAGAGGAACAAGGCAACAGAACTTACTTGTGCCATGGTTTGGCAAATCCATTTGGAATTATAATAAGTCCAGAACAAGAAAAGAGTTCCATTTACATGCCTTTTCATACGTTCGATTCGCAAATACATAAACTAATATTTAAACTTTATAAAGACCAAATTGCAGATATTACAGCCGTTTGTGGTTTATGGTTTGAGCTGGACCAAGAAATTACAGCCTATCGATCTCCTCAAGATTTATTAATGGTTGACTATGTAAATGTTGCATTCTATTCAGTAGACCGCATTATGACCGCTGCTCAAGAACAGCGGGCTCTTATTCGCGAGTTTTATGATGTGCCTCAAGCATGGTCAAATAAAGAACTTCGCGATAGCATTATTGCAAGTAGTAAAAAACACGGCGATCTTCGATTTAAAAAATTTGAAATACCTAATACTCCTTTTGTAGATATTGAAAACTATTACACGCTGGCTTTCAACGGCTTATACGTATTCAAGAACCTCAATAATGATAAGCCTGTTTTGATATTTTCAAATGAACAATCAGAAGTTTCAGGAGAATCTACTCATGGTCATTTAGAATTCAATGCTTCAGACCCACAACTACTGAGCTATTTGTATACTAAAAATATAATTTCTAACGACTTAAGCCTCTATCAAACCCACCCTGTTTTAATTGAACTCTTAAAAGATTTTATACTTATTGAAGCGGCGATTAATTTTGACGATAGCATTCCATTTAATGAATTGAACAAAACTCAGATGAAAGGCGTAGTTAACAAACTCTTATCGCAACATATTTTACCTGAAGAATACTTTGAACTTGAGAAGCTCTTAACCGTTTTAAAAGACGATAAAGCTGTTCAATCTTATACCATTCCAGAGAAACTTAGATCGTACTTGCTTCATCCTCATTACTCACTAAATGAGAATCAAACAAAAGTAGTTTGGCAACTATTGGGCAACATAAACAAGCACAACCCCTTAACTCTTTACCTGTTTAATAAATCGCTGTTCTATTCCAGCTATGGCAATTGGCATGAGCAAGTTCAGAGTTGGGTGGTAAAAAAACTTCTTGAACATAAACACATCTACAACAACTTAATATAATTTTATGGATACTATACTTTCTCTCATTGTTGGCTTTGCATTCGGATTAATATTCACTTTCTGGGATAACAAAAACGGTAAGAAATGGTATAAACGCTGGCATAATTTAAGCCATAAATCTCCATTACCAGAGGACAGTAATTTAAGTTTTACAAACAACCAACCATTTTCAAAAAGACTTGTTCCAGCAATAATCTTAACTGCAATTTTTGGATACATCACCTGGATGTTTGGTGAATTAAACCTTATCTATACCATTCTAACATTTACACTTATTCTTATTGGCGTTCTTTTAGCATTTTACACAGGACCACTCATTCTAAACGCTCTTCCAGGCAAACTTAAGGAGGCAAACAAAGCACTTAAGAAAATTGATGAATTAGAACAAGACTTAAAATCCAGTGCGGAAACTATTCTTCCAACAAGAAAAGAAGAGGCCGAACCCATAAAAGAAGTTAAGCCTGAGAAGAAATCGGATGACGATTGGCGAAAAGGAGTAAAAGGTTTCTTAGATAAATAAATAAGCTATGGAAGAAGAAATTATTGAAGAAAATAAAAGTAGGCTTTATTGGATTGTCACTAACCTAAGAACTGGTTTCAAAAATTCAGTTAAAAATGCATTTAAAAAAAGGCCTATTATAAGTGTATTAGTAACAATACTCTTACTTTATATTGTTTTTGTTAGTCGAGGAACCTTACAGCCAGCTGTATTGTTTATTCGTAAATACTTTCTTCTAATTTCAATAATCGCCATTCTCCTTTTTTGGTTTACTAGAGGCTGGCCTTCTCGAACTACGAAAGGGAAGTTGTTGTCTACCATATTCCTCATTATTTTTACTGGTTTAAGTTGGTTTCTTGGGGAAGGACTTTACAAGTACTTCAGTTTATACTTTCATTATACAACAATTGAGAAGATTGATTTAGAAGAAATTCCATCCACCGGATTTGAGAGAATTCAACCAATTAATTCCGTTAAAACACTTATTAATCAAGAAGCGTTATCAGAAACTGAAGATGCTACAACGCCTCGTTTTATTCGCGGTAAGGATGGTAGGTACTATTATAGTTGTGCAGTTGGGCCGGCAAGAGAATATAAGGTTCAGCAAATGACCAAACACATGTACGAGTTGATACATATTCCAGCAGATTTGCCTGCTCCCGTGTTTTCAAAAAAGTACCGTGATGTCATCAATTTTGATATTGGAGAATTATTGCTCTTTAGTAAAGAAACCTCTAATGCCGTAATCAAAAGATTTAACTTACTGCAATACATTAATTACGAACCCTCAGAATCTATATTTATCGAAAATGATAAAGGTAAATGGTTGCAAGTGGTGCCACTTATTCGTTGGAAGGGCATCTTGTTTCCTCGCCCTGTATTTGGGGGTGTTATGCTAATTGAAGAATATGGAGAAAATGATTACGCTATTAATCGTATCATGTTTGGCAAAGGGAAATACATCAATAAAGATGAGATAAGCAATATCCCTGAACTTAGTGGTCAAAGTTTATTGCCTAAAAAAGTGGCTCAATTTATTGCCGAAAGTTTTCGATTTACGAATGGATTTCTTTCGCCTATGCCCATGTATCATGAAGGAGATATTAGAATTCCTATTCTTCCTAATGATGTAGACCCTCAGCCTTTTACAACTTATTTTACCATAAATGGCAATGGAAAGTTGTATAACTTTTTTGGTCTTGAACCCTATCAAGAAAACAAAAAGGGCTTGAGCTTAAGCTTGCTTATACCCGGAGATAATGATAGTAAAGTGTACTATATCGATCACCGCAAATCAAATGAAAGTTACATAGGTAGCAGTGCGATTTCTGCTAAAATTATTGAAAGCAAGAAAAATTATGATTGGACCAAAAACTACCCTGCAGAAAGTCGCCCTTTTGTGAGAATAGTTGATGGAAAATCTCGCTTCTTTTGGTTAAGTACAATTGTAACTAAAGCGGGAGAAAACAAAGGAGAATATATTGGCGGTAGCATTCCAGAAATTACACTTACCGATGCTCAACATGGAAAAGTAGTTTGGATAAGTCAAGATTCATTAATAAATAATGAAAGCTGGATTATTCAGGCGAAGAAAGAAATGCAGAGTTATTGGGAAAAAGAATAATAAAACTAAAAATGGCATCATTCAAATCATCGGCTGAATCTCAAATTACTATATCTGAACTTATGGTACCAGCTCACTCCAATTTTGGAGGTAAAATACATGGAGGATATATCCTAAGTCTCATGGATCAAGTAGCGTTTGCTTGTGCATCAAGACACAGTGGAAATTACTGTGTAACAGCCTCTGTAAATAAAGTTGATTTCTTACATCCTGTAGAAGTTGGCGAATTGCTAATTCTCAAGGCATCTATAAATTACACTGGAAATACTTCTATGGTAGTTGGTGTTCGAGTTGAATCTGAAAACATTCAAACTGGTAAAACCAATCATTGCAATTCCTCTTACTTTACAATGGTAGCAAAAGATGAGAATGGTAAAAATGTAAAAATTCCAGGAATCCTGATTTCAGACAACCAAGGTATAAGAAGATTTGTAAGAAGTGTTAAAAGACAAGAACAAGCTCAAATGCGTGCCAGCAACTTTGGTGAATCTACTTTCGATGCGAGTAAGTATACTGAATTATTAAAGCAACACAATGTTAAGTTAGCTGTTTAATCAGTTTCACAACATTCCATTTTTTCTTTTTCTACATCGTAATCCGGGCTTAAATAGGGGATACCTAATCCAGCAGATCTTATAATCAATACGAGACCTACAATCAAGAGTAATTTAGGCGTATGCTTATTTAATTTTAGAATTAAGCTGCCTTTTCCAAATTTAGGTAAGTAGGATATGGCAAGTAGAATTGGTAATGTTCCCACGCCGAAGAGAAACATATAAAGAACAGCGTTTAATGCACTTCCAGCGTTTACAGACAATATAGCAGCTCCAAAAGACAAGCCACAAGGCAATAAGCCATTTAGAAAGCCAAGACTTATGCTGCCTGTTCTTCCTGGATTGATAGTTGACATCCAAGATGAAACCTTCTTAGACAGAAATTCAACTAAGGCGTTTACTGGTTTAATATAGCTTTTAAGTGCATAAAGCACTAACAACACACCGCTAGCTAATCCTACATATTGTTGCAGTTTAAATACTTGTAAGGGTGAAATTAAAAAGTAAAAAAATAGAGCTAAAACAGCGTAACCAATCCATCTACCTAAATGGTGAACAAGAAGTGAGAATAGGGAATAATCACGAGCGGCTAAGCCCAACATTAATGGTCCACACATTGCTGCACAATGAAGACTTCCAAATAAACCCAAAATAAATGCAGACCACATCATTTGACAATCTGCTTCTTAATAAAGAACGGTGTGCTATTTACACTTCCTTTAACTTCTATTACCCATATGCCTTGTCCCAAATCACCTAAGTTGAAAGTCGACTCATTTTTTTGCGTAGGCATGTCGTTCTGTTCTACTTTAAGTGTTTTGTCTCTTTTAGAATCAGCAAGATTCACCAATCTAATTTCTTCAACTAACCCTATTGAATCAAATTCAAAATGAATGGTATTAGATTCGCTAGCAAACTTCATATTTACGTGTTCGCCAACTTTCTCCATGTTCATTCTTGAAGTGTGATCTTCACCTTTTTCGTAATAATCTTGCTCGTATAATGATTGGCTTGAGGTTGCCATTTTTATTCCCATTGCTACAATAAAGACAATGAATAAAACCATAGCAAGTATCAATATTTTAGACCAATCCAATTTCATTTTTTTACTTTAAGAATTACAAAGATGCTTAAATCTTGTGAATGAATAAAGGTCTTTCATTTATTGACGTACCGGAGCTAAAAACTTAGTATTAAATGTTTTAACTAATTCTCCTCCGATAAATAAATCCAATTGCATTGGGATCTCATTTTCAAAGATGTCTTTTTGTTCCATCTCAATGAGCAGTACTTTTTTCTCTTCGTTGTTTGATTCTAAAATAGAGTCTTTATCTGCCCGAATAAGTACGGCGTTTTCACTTTTAAGTTCAATTTGGAAATCCATGTCTTCAAATGTTTTATTTACAAGTGACAGGTTATAAAGATTACTTACCTTTCCATCCGCAGCTTCGGTGTAGGTCATCCCTGGTACTCTAAAGATATTCGCCTCTACACTAGTTCTAGTTGCAAGAATTGCTACTGAAGATCCAAATAAAATCAACATTACAATTGTATAAGCAATAATTCGAGGGGTGAATCTAAACCCAATTTTGTTCTGAATATTGTTTTTCGAATCAATGCGAATTAGTCCAAGAGGGAGATCTATTTTTTCCATCACAGAATCACAGGCATCCATACAAGCTGTACAATTAACGCACTCTAACTGAGTCCCATTCCTAATATCAATACCTGTTGGGCAAACATCAACACATAAGCCACAGTCTACACAATCGCCTTTGTCAGACTGCTCTTCGCCTCTTTTCTTTTTCCCTCGAGGCTCTCCTCTTACTTCATCATACGCTACCACCATACTGTTGGGGTCTAGCATTACCCCTTGCAATCTTCCATAAGGGCAAATAATGACACAAACAATTTCGCGTAGCCTTGCAAATACAATGTAAAACACAATTGTAAAAATTACCAATCCAATAAGAGTAATGTAATTCTCAGCTAATGGACCGGAAATTTTTTCCCATAACGCTTCATATCCAATCAGGTATACAAAAAAGGTGTGAGCTATAATAAATGAAATCAACAAAAACACGAAGTGCTTTGCTCCTTTCTTAAAAATTTTCTCACGGTTCCAAGGCATGGCGTCTAGCTTTTTTTGCTTATTCGCGTTGCCTTCTATCCAGTTCTCGATTTTTCGGAATACCATTTCCATAAAAATGGTTTGGGGGCATGCCCAACCGCACCAAACTCTTCCAAAAACCACTGTAAATAACACAATAAACACGAGTAGGGTAAGTGCAAGAAATACAAAGACGTGAAAATCTTGAGGCCAAAAGGGTTGTCCAAAAATTACAAACTTTCGTTCAAAAACATTTAGCAGCAAAAGTGGATATCCCCCAATTTTAATAAAGGGTGCTAAGAAAAAGAATGCTAAAAGAAACCAACTTAAATATGTTCTATACCTGTAAAACGCTCCTTTTATAATTTTAGGATATATCCAAATCCTTTTGCCGCTGTCAGTAACATTAGCTAAATGTTCTCTGAAATTTTCTGTATTGGGATGATTGCTCATTGTTTAAAGGGTAGTGCTACCCTTCTACTTCGTTACCTGGTGTTTCTTCTTCTTCAACAGAAGTTTCTTCTGAGGTTTCTTCTGGAACCCATTTGTCACCCTCAGCTGCTTTTGCACCAGGAGGATTTGTTCCTTCGATACTTAAAATATAACTGGTAACTTTCTGCATCATATCTGGGGTCATATTGTCTTGCCACGCTGTCATACCTTTCTCTACAACTCCATACTTAATTGTTTTAAATATGTTTTTAGCTCCTCCACCATGTTTCCAAAACTCATCGGTTAAATTAGGACCAACGCTACCTGCTCCTCCATCAGCATGACATACCTTACAGTTCTGAATATAAATTTTCTTACCTGCTTCAATATCTTCCGCACTGGTTAAAGCAACCACGGTGTTCTCATCAACACTGGCTCCTTCTTCTGTTAAACTTGAGGTTTTTGCTTGTTCAACCTCGGCCATTTCTGCAATGTATTCTTCTTCTTGTGTGGGTCCACTTCCAGTAATGCTAAATCTTACAAAATAGATTACTGCAAACAAAATTGTACCATAAAATAAAAACATAAACCATGGTGGAGGAGGGTTATCCAACTCATAAATTCCGTCATGAGGTTCGTTTATAATTGTATCCTTATCCGTACCTACTGGTTTAACTTGAAATATTTTTTCCCAAGTACTACGCTGATCGTACATTTTTTGTTCTTCGTTTTCGTATTCCCCTTGTACATACTTCTTCAAGCTAATTGTAACTTGGTAAAGTAAATAAGTTACGACTAGAAGTAAGGCAACTACGGCATAGATTATCCAAAGTAAAGGTTGTGATAACCCGCCAGATTGAGCCGGTTCTGTTCCTTGAGCGAATAGGCTTACAGAAGGTAAACTTGCTGCTAAAATTAAAGCTATTTTATTCTTCATTATTTTCATTATTTGATGGTTGAAAGGGTAAATTTGATAAGTCTGTACATTGCTGCTTACTTAGCGAAAACATATACACTGCTGCTAGAATAAACACCATTAAAAAAATGAGAAGTGCAATTATTAAATAAATATCTGCTCCTTCTACGAATCCAATCATCTTTCCCATAATTTTATATTATTTAGTTGCTTCTTCTTGATTGTTAATGTCTCTTCCTAGTTTATGCAAATAGGAAATTAAAGCAATGATTTCTTTTTTCGAGTCTACTTTTCTTCCTGCATCTTTTAGCAAGCCTCCGCTAATTTGGTTGGCTTGTTTTTCTAAATCTGCCATTGCAAAATCTTCATATCCTTCAGGGTATGGAACCCCTAAACTTCTCATTGTTGAGATTTTATTAGCTATACTCGAATAATCTCCATCTTCTTCAATCAACCAAGGATATGCAGGCATAATGGAACCATCAGAAGTTTCTCTCGGATCTTTCATGTGTCTAAAATGCCAATCTGCTGTTTTATATACCTTAGATGCGGTATTCCCAGATCGAGCTAAGTCGGGTCCAGTACGTTTACTTCCCCATAAAAATGGATGATCATAAACATGCTCTCCTGCTTTTGAGTATTCCCCATATCTTACTGTTTCAGATCTGAAAGGACGTACTTGTTGCGAGTGACAATTATTACAACCTTCTCTTATGTAAATATCTCTGCCTTCTAATTCTAGAGGGGTATATGGCGTAACACTTGCTATTTTAGGTACGTTTGATTCCACTAAAAATGTTGGCATAAACTCTACTAATCCTCCAATTGCAACTGCAACTAAAGAGAAAACAATTAACTGTGTTGGACGTTTTTCAATCCATCTGTGCCAATGCGAATGTGCTACAACAGCTCCTTTTTCTTCTTTTACTAATGGATATGCTTCTGCTGCTTCATTGGGAACCAACTTCCCTGCTTTCATTGTTTTAAACAGGTTCCACGACATTAAACATGCTCCGGTTAAGTATAATAACCCTCCAAACCCTCTTAGCATATGCATTGGTAAGATTTGAAGTGTAGTTTCAAGAAAGTTAGGATAACGTAGTACGCCGTCCGCAGTAAACTCTTTCCACATTAGGCCTTGAGTAAAGCCAGAGAAATACATAGGAATTGCGTAAAACAGTATTCCTAGAGTTGCAAGCCAGAAGTGAGTTCCAATCATTTTCTTGGAGAAAATTTTTGTATTATATATTCTTGGAATAATGTAATACAGAATAGCAAAAGTTAATAATCCATTCCATCCAAGTGCCCCTACGTGCACATGAGCTACAATCCAATCAGTAAAGTGAGCAATAGCGTTTACGTTTTTAAGTGAAAGCATAGGGCCTTCAAAAGTTGACATACCATAAGCTGTTAAACCAACTACCATGAACTTAAGAATAGCGTCATCTCTTACTTTATCCCACGCACCTCTTAAGGTTAATAATCCGTTGAGCATTCCACCCCAAGATGGTGCCAATAACATCACACTAAAAACTACACCAACCGTTTGTACCCATCCTGGTAAAGAAGTATATAACAAATGGTGAGGACCCGCCCAGATGTACAAGAATATCAATGACCAAAAGTGTAGAATTGACAGTTTATACGAATAAATTGGTCGATTCGCCATTTTAGGCATGAAGTAATACATTAATCCTAGAAACGGAGTGGTTAAGAAAAATGCCACAGCATTGTGTCCATACCACCACTGAACCAAGGCATCTTGAACCCCAGCAAATGCAGAATAAGACTTAAATAATGATACAGGTAATGCAAAACTGTTTACTATATGAAGCATAGCCACAGTTATAAAAGTTGCTAAATAAAACCATATTGCAACGTATAAATGCTTCTCTCTCCTCTTGTAAATTGTGCCTATCATGTTCCATCCAAATACCACCCAAATTAGTGCAATTGCAATGTCAATTGGCCACTCCAACTCAGCGTATTCTTTCGAACTCGTTAATCCAAGAGGCAGTGTTATAGCCGCAGCTACAATAATCAATTGCCAACCCCAGAAATGAATACTACTTAATGCATCACTAAACATTCTTGCTTTTAATAAGCGTTGTAATGAGTAGTAAATTCCCATAAAAATAGCATTTCCCACAAAGGCGAAAATGATAGCATTGGTGTGTAAAGGTCGTAGTCGTCCAAACGAAAGGTATCTCGTGTTGAAATTGAAATAAGGTTCGAACAATTGAAAGGCAATTGTAACTCCTACGAGCATGCCTACTAAGCCCCAGACCACTGTTGCTATACCAAAGTTTCGAACGATCTTATTGTCGTAATTGAAGGTCTCTTTTTGCATATTAATTTTGATTTATTTGTTTTGGTTGTTTTTTATCAAGTATTCTCATTGAAGGTGATTCTAAATCATCAAATTGTCCTTTTCGCACCGCCTTATAGAAAGCATATAAAAATATTAATGCTAACAATAAACTTAGTGATATAAGTAATACAAGTATTTTCATTTATAATCCTATTTTTTTTGCTTTGTACTTTACTAATAACGTGTCCAATACCACTACTGAAATAGAGCTAATTGGCATAAGTATTGCCGCTATAATGGGCGTTAATAAACCCATAACCGCAAATGAAACTCCTGCAATATTGTAGATTAGAGAAAACACTAAACTTAATTGCAAAATGGTTTTAGAATAGCGTGCTAACTCAAAAAACTTGGGTAAGTCAGTAAAGTTTTCTGAAATAAGAACTCCATCTGAACCTGGATAAAAACCATTTAAGTTTTCCGTAATTGCTATACCAAAATCTCCAACTTGAATTGCTGAACTATCGTTTAATCCGTCACCCACCATCAATACTGGTGTTTGCGATTTAATCTTTTCAATTTCAATTGCTTTTTGCTTCGGTTTTAAGTTGAACATAAGCTTAGTAAATCCACTATATAATTGCTGTAGCGTTGTGGCATCAGAATCATTATCGCCACTTAAAACAGATATTTTATAATTTTTACCGAGTCTTTTTAATGTTGCCCCTAGTCCATTTCTATATGCCGAAACTATTTGAAAGTGTCCTACTATAATTTCATCTATAGAAACATATACTGAAGATGCCTTTGAGTCAGATTGTTCTGTTTTTAACCATTTAGATGAACCTAATTTAACCGCTTTCCCATCTACTGTCCCTGATATGCCTTTGCCCGGTATTTCTTCAAAGTTGTCTACTTCTAATCTCGAATAAGAAGTTAAACTAGATGCAATTATGTTACTTATAGGGTGATTGCTCTGTTTAGCAAGCGAGTGAATTACTCGTAAATGATTGTCACTTAATTTAGGCCCTATAAAATTAATAGTTATCGCTTCTTTTTCAGTTAGTGTTCCAGTTTTATCAAATACCACGTGTTTGATCTTACTAAGTGTAGAAACTGAATCCGCATTTTTTATAAAGAAGTTGTTGTTAGAAAAAACCCTCAAAATTCCTCCATAGGTAAACGGTGCACTTAACGCCAAAGCACATGGACAGGCAACAATTAAAACCGAGCTAAACACAAATGCCGCCTTGGAAGCATCAAAATACAGCCATGCAGCAGCAGAAATTATAGCAATTAGTACAACGGCAATTGTAAAATACCGGCTAATGTGGTTTGTCCAATGGGTTTCAAAGTTTTTGTTTCCTTGTTTTATGTTCCAAGTTTCCCATAACTTTTCAATGCTGGGAGCCTCACTCAATTCTATTTCGATCTCCGCCTCTTTCTGACAACCTCCTGCATATATATTATTTGAAATTTTTACTTGCTCAGGAATACATTCACCGGTTATAAAAGAATAGTCTATTAATCCATTACCGCTCACTAGCTTACCGTTTACGGGAATGATTTCACCGTGTTTAACAATAATAGTATCACCAATAGCTAATTGATCAATTCGTTCCCAGTCAATGGTGTTGTTAGCATTCTTTTTTCTAACAACCAATGGTATAAAATCTTGTATATTTCTATGATACGAAACTTGATCGTACACTTTGTGTTGAAACCATTTCCCGATTAATAAGAAGAAAACCAATCCCGCTAACGAATCTAAATAACCGATTCCTGACCCACTTATAATTTCATATAAACTCCATCCAAACAAACTAATTAAACCCAAGCTAATAGGAATATTTATATGTGATTTACCAGCTGCTAAAGCCCGATATGCAGATACCAAATATTCTCGTCCTGAATAAAACAAAACCGGAATACTGAGGAGAATTGACAGCAAACTAAAAAGACCTGCAAAAAATGCATCATTTGCTAGTCCTAAGCCAAGATAATGCGGCAAACTGTAGAGCATTATGTTCCCGAAACAGAAACCAGCTACTGCCAACTTTATTAAGTTTTGTTTGTTAAATTCTAGTTCTAAATCCTTTTGCTTCTGACCAAGGCTAATTTGAGGAGCATATCCAATATCCTCAAGTAATTGTGCCACATACGATAATGGTGTTGACTTCTTTGCGGTTATGGTACATCTTCTCTGCTCAAAATTGACTCGGGCGGTTAAAATTCCGTCATGGAAAGATGGCAAATCTTCTAACAGTTCAATACATGAGGAGCAATGAATAGTTGGCAGAGAAATGCTAATTCTATACAATTCCGCATTCTCGTAATCCACCAATTGACTAAAATTCTCAGCAAGATCATATTGCTTAAACTTTAAGCTGACATCCGATGTTGATCCCTTAATTTTGGTAACAACATCATCCAAGGTTGCACAACCATAACAGCAATAGAATTGATTATTTATAACAACTACATCGTTATCACATGGTCCACTACAATAAGTGCACAATTGGTCTATGGACGTAGTTTGGGTCACGATTTAATTAAGGTTCAAATGTCTTCTAGAAACAAAGCTAATGTTTTGAGCATTATCAGAAGATTATATGATATTCATCAATGAGCTGGAATTACCAATAATGGTACACTTATATCGGCACAAATGGTTTTAGTGATGCTGCGATTAAACAGATAATCCAAACGTGAATTTCTAGAATGATAAAGACTCAATATGTCTACATTGTTGTTGCTGAGGTAGTCATTAATGCCGCCTACAACCTCCTGGTTTTCAACGACTTTTACGCCAATTTGGAAGCCTCTCAGCGGATAGCTTTTAGGTATCCCTCCTTGCGTTTCTTCATTTAGAACTACCAACACATCTATGCTCGGCAATAACAATTTTAAACTATTTAAAAACTTCTCAATAAAGTCTACCTGCACTAATTCTTTTTTATCAGTAGCTAATACAAAATGGTGGACTGGTAGCTTTTCTTTAAGCTCTGGTATTGCAAATACAGGAAGCTTTGAAGTTCGAATTATTGATTCGGTAACGGATCCCATAATTCTGGAACTAGCATTGGTTTCACCTTTGGTCCCCATTACTATTAAATCAATTTTCTGTGCTTTAGCATACACCTCAATCCAATCTTTTAAGTAGCCATATTTAATATACTGCGTTGGCTTTTGCTGATAAACTTCTTGCACTTTTGCAAGCAACTCTTTCATATCCTTCTCAGCATCTTTCATCATCAATTGTTCCAATCGAATCAGCACGCTTGCAGTAGAATGGGGTTGCTTTATAGCATGAACCAGCGTTACATTTATTTGCTCTTCTTTAAAATTATTATAAACGTAGTTTATTGCGTGTTTTGAGTTGTCAGAAAAATCTGTTGGGATTAGAATATTCATACCTCTTTCATTATGAAAATGTTTTTAAACTATCGGCACTAAGCTGCATTTGGTCTTGTAACGAATAGTTGTCCGTTCTTGTAGTTTCAATCCAATTTCTTCCCATCTTTCTAAAGACTTGAACATGCAAACCAAAGTCTGTTTCGAATGCACTTTCTAACTCCGAAACTTTCATTTCAGCTGTAACCTTTAGTTCATTATCTTTTATTTTAGGGTTAAGGGTAGAGAAATGAACATTTTCAACTACCATATCTTCTCTCGGCGAACCTTCAAGTCGATCATGAGATTTTGTAAAGAATTCAATTTTTAATCCTGTAAAAGCCTCAGAAAATTTTGACTTTATGTCGTTGATATTGCTATCTGAATGTATTTTCAATTCCATATTTGCTACATTACTTTGGTTAAATAGTTCATATAATTGTCCTTCAGTTCATCGTAAATTTTAGAAAATGTAACCATACGGTCTACAAGCATGTCGTTTTCATTAGCCTTTCGGTGAT
>CBDUEX010000002.1:0-23558 GCA_965366305.1 uncultured Bacteroidia bacterium
ATCAAGAATCCCCAGATCATCTACTGGTAGTGCAATTTTTTTACTCATTTTATATTTCTTGGTTTGTATTATTGAATTGGTCTTTACATTTGCTACCGAATGAAAATTTCAGTTAAAGGACAACCCAATCAAATTGCAGAATTACGAAGTCTAATTTCCGATCATCCGCTATTACCCTTCAAAGGTAATGAAATTGACACCTATGATATCATCTTTGATTTGGATTTTGACGACAATCCAGACCAATTGCCTTCTTATCTTTCGCTTTCAAATACTTTGGTTATAGCAGGAAGCGTAAAACTGCAGTTGGAAGAAATTCTAGCAGAAGCTGGGGCAACACCAACTTGCACCTTAATTGGAATGAACAGCCTTCCTAGTTTTATCAATAGAAGCTTAATGGAATGTTGTGCTCTTAACGCTGAAGATGAAGCGAAGGCTAAAGCAACTCTTCAAAAACTGGGTATCGAAACTAGATTTGTTGCAAGCCGAGTTGGATTAGTTACTCCAAGAATTGTTTGTATGATTATTAATGAAGCATATTTTACAGTACAAGAAGGAACTGCTTCTCGTGAAGATATTGATCTAGGAATGAAACTTGGAACCGCATATCCAAAAGGTCCTTTTGAATGGTGCAATGAAATTGGAATTGACCATGTTTACGAAACTATTGAGGCTTTATATCAAGACACCAAAGACGAACGATATAAAATATGCCCTTTGTTAAAAACAGAATATTTGCAAAGCTTCACAGCTTAATTTTACATCGCTACTACCTTAAACTCTACTCGTCTATTCTTTAGTTGTCCTTCTTCTGTAGCATCATTTGCTATTGGAAATTTGGGACCATATCCTTCTGTTTTAATACGTTCTTCCAAAACACCATTTAAGGTTAGAAATGTCTTTACAGCTTCCGCTCTTCGTCGGCTTAAATCCATATTGTGCTCTAAACCTCCTAGTCCACTTGTATGCCCAGAAATTTCAATGATTACTTGATTATTCTCTTTCAAATAATTTAATAAGTCATTAAGCACTGAAAACGATTCAGGCAATAATGCGTCTTCATCATTCTCGAAATTAATATCTTCTAGAATCAACTTATCGCCAACACTTAATTCATTAAATATTGACTCTTCCAGTTCAGATTCTTGTTCTGGTTTGAGTGTATCTCTTTGATCGCTAAAATTGCAATGGCATTCACTTTCATCTTTAATGGGCACGAGGCTAACATCATCCAAGTAATAATAGCACTCTTGAATAGGACCCGGAAGGCCCTTTAGTGTTAAATTTCTATGATTTTGGAAACTCCCTAATACCAACCACGATTCTCCTCCTTTTGCTTTGTACGTGCATTCTATTTTCATCCAACGAGTTTTAAAAAGTAGCACCTGAGACTCTAAACTCTTACTTGCTTTTACCGTGAGCAATTCATCTGTATTAATATTCTGAGGATTGTCTGTAAGCAAGAAACCAAATGCATTGGTCGCAAACCTGCTGCCTGGTGAAAGCTTGATGTAAGCAGAAAAACAATAAATCGAATCTTTTTTTAGAGGTTCTTTCAATTGATTTTGAAGGTACTCAATATGTTTCTTCATGCTAAAAACTCGAAAGCCAACAAAGGAACTTCCTGATCTTGCATGCTCGGTTGAAATAAACAAATCGGGGGATTCAGATGCAATTTTCCAACCTGGCAATTGATGTTTAAATGATGTTATTGAGAATTTTGCTTCTGGATGAAATTCGAATTCAGGGTTGCTCACATAGTTGTACCTGCTCTTTGTATCAAAACTTGCTGGCTCCATTAAACTTGCATCTCCAAGACTATCCTCAAATGCCATGTATAGCGAATCATCCATTAAACCATTTGGATCTTCATACGAACTCTTCCACATCATCGTAAAGTCTTTTCGTGTTGAAGTACCGGATTTGTCGATGTATTGAGTGATGGAATAAGTATTAAAATCCTTGTAAATATGAAAAATATTCCCGCTTTCTTTAAAGATAGCAGATTTTAATCCCAACTGATTTTGCAAACTCCCTTTCCTATAATTTCTGATTAAAATAGTGTCCAATTCAACAGGATCGTAGTACACCTCAACCCCATTCTTTTGAGATTGTTTGAGCTTTTTATTGTACGAATAATTGACTTCTTTTATCACATTTCCTAAGGAATCAGAATACAACCATCGACCCGTTTTGTGATACCTATACTTCTTTGAATTGGTAATTGAAGACTTATACTTCTGTTTAAAATATTCTCCTTCGCTCTTCGCGATGCTTGTTTTATAGTTAATTGTATCCTGTGAAAAACCAGCAACGCTGATTAAATTCAAGCAAATTAATAAGATGGGTACAATTCTCATTTAATAAAATTAAAACGAAAACTATGCCAGATTATTGGTTCGATCTAAAACTGCTGTCCAATAAAGAAATGGAATTGCCCTTGTTGCTCATATGGGCTAGCATCTAATGCCCAAGCATAATCAACTCCTAGAAGTCCAAACATTGGCAAGAATAAACGAACACCAACTCCACCAGCTCTTCTCACTTCAAATGGATTAAACTCTTTGAAGCTGCTCCATGCATTTCCTGCTTCTAAAAACGTTTGAGCATATATAGTTGAAGATTGACCTACTGTTAATGGGTATCTTATTTCCAATGAGTATTTCGTATAAATTGGCTTACCACTAGTTCCATAAAGTGGATCACTAATTCTTCCTTCATCATACCCTCTTTGAGAAACAATATCAGTTCCGTATAACACGAAGTTAGACAGTCCACTACCTCCAACTTTAAACATTTCAAACGGTGAGTATCCAATATCATTGTTAAAGATATCAATAGCTCCAAATCGATAACTTGGTGCAATAACTAGTTTTCTTTTCCCTTTGCTTGGCAAGCCCATAAACCACTGACCAGAGAATTTGTATTTACTCAACTCAATCCATCTAAATTTATCTTGTGGATCCATCGTTGTAAAATCTTTGTCTTTCTTAAACCAAGAATATGGCGGTGTTACTTGCCACGATGCAGTAAAGTTACTTCCTTCGGTTGGATAGATTGGATGGTTTGTACTGTTTCTTCCAAATGTATTTATCAAACTCAAGTTGTTTGCAATTCCGTTGGTAAAGCCTAATTCAGCTGCTCCAGAATACGCCCAATCTTGAAGTCTGTATCGTTGATACGTTACTGATGCATTGTAAAAGAAGTAATCATCTGGCTTCTTAAGTTGTTTCCCAAACGAGATAGTACCACCTGTAGTTTTAAATTTTGGTCGATCTGCAGATGCTGAGAACGTAGATTGAATATTGTGGAATATGCTGACAGACAACGAGTTTGGTTTTTTACCTCCTAACCAAGGTTCTGTAAACGAAAAGCTATATCCTTGATATTGTAACCCGTTACTTTGTGCTCGTATCGAAAGTTTTTGGCCATCACCAGCAGGTATTGGACTCCAACCTCCTTTTTGAAACATCTTACGCGAACTGAAATTATTTAATGTAAGTCCAAGTGTTCCAACAAAACCACCAACACCACCCCATCCACCGGAAGCTTCGATTTGATCACTCGGTTTTTCTACTACTTTGTACTCGATATCTACGGTACCGTTTTGTGGATTTGGAATTGGATTTACATCCAGCCCTTCTGGATCGAAGAAACCTAATTGTGCCAACTCTCGCATACTCCTTTGAATATCTGAACGACTGAATTTATCTCCTGGTCGTGTTCTAATTGCACGAAGAGCTACAAAATCACTTGTTTTATCGTTTCCTACGATCGTTACTCGATTAACAGTTGCTTGCTTGCCTTCATATATTCTAAGTTCTAAATCGATACTATCGTTTTCAACTAATACCTCTACTGGATTAACGTTGAAAAATAAATATCCATCATCCATGTACAAACTAGAGACATCAAACCCATTCGGACTCATAAACAACTTCGTTTCAAGTCGTGATTGATCATATACATCACCTCGTTTAATGCCTAATAAGGTATCCAATAACGACGTTCTATACTTTTGATTTCCTACCCAAGTAATATTTCTGAAATAGTATTTTGTACCCTCTGATACGCCAATTTTAATGTTAACACGGTTTTCACTTATTCTAACAATAGAATCGTATTTCAACTTCGCATCACGATATCCCATGGTGTTATACACTTGTACAATTTGCGGGCGTGTTTCTTCATAAACATCATTCACAAATTTGGATGAAGCGAATAGGTTTATTTTTTTATACTTACGTTTTGGCTTGATTAACCTTCTAAGTTTCTTTGATTCAATGTTTTCGTTTCCTTCGAAAACAACATTGTGAACCTTCACCTTTTTGCCTTTTGAAATACCAATTCTCAATACTTCAAAGTTTGGTTTTTCAGGATCATCTTCTTTGGTAAATGTTGTTTTTATACCATAGTATCCTTTTTCAAAGAAGTACTCTTCAATTTCTCTTCGTGTTGTATTAATTAAATCTTCTGTAATGAGTTGATTCTTCTTCAGACTAATCTCGTCGCGTATGCTATTTGTCTCCCCTTTTCTTAAGCCCTTGATGGAATACTTAGACAATCGAGGTCGTTCTACTACTTTTACGTTTAGATATACTTTAGAACCTTGGGTATTTGCGATTGTAATTTCAATATCGCTAAACAATTCTTGCTTCCAAAGTCGTTCGATTGCAGTTCTAGTTTCATCACCTGGAATCATAATGGATTGCCCCACGCTTAACCCAGACATTAACAAGACAATATTCTTATCTGTGAATTTATTTCCTACTACATCTAATCCTCCAATTTCAAATTTCTGTGGATTGTCGTAATCTAAGATTACTCCAGTTCCTCCAGTTATTTGGCCAACCGAAATTAACGTACTAAATAGTAAACCTATTACTAATATTTTTTTCATTGTTTATTCTCTGGACTTATTTGATCACTTGTTTTTCCAAATCTTCTTTCTCTACTTTGATAATCTAATATCGCTTCATACAGGTGTTCTTTTCTGTAATCTGGCCATAGCACCGTTGTGAAATACAATTCACTATATGCCATTTCCCAAAGCAAAAAATTGCTTATTCTTAACTCCCCACTGGTTCGAATCATTAATTCAGGATGTGGGTATTTATGCGTTGTTAATGTATTGTCAATTAACTCTTCATTGATATCCTCAATTGCTATCTCGCCGTTCTTAGCTTGAAGAGCAATATTTTTTGTTGCGTTTACAATGTCCCATTTAGCACTATAACTTAATGCTAAAATCAAGGTCATTTTGTTATTGTTTTTAGTGATTTCAATGGCCTCATCCAACTCTTTAACACATTCTTTTGGCAACATACTTCGATCGCCAATCGCGTCGAGTTTAATCCCATTTTTTAAGAGTGTTTTAGTCTCGTTGCGTATGGTCTTTACCAAAAGCGTCATTAACGCATTCACCTCTATTTTTGGCCTGTTCCAGTTTTCAGTGCTAAATGCATATAAAGTTAAAAACTTAACGCCTAACTCTGCACAACCTTCAGATACTTCGCGTACTGCTTTAACACCATTTTGATGACCAAATATTCTAAATCTACCTTTTTCTTTTGCCCACCTGCCATTGCCATCCATAATGATAGCGATATGCTGCGGGAGTCGATTTAAATCGATGTTTTCTTTACTCATTATTTAAAAAGGACAAACAATAGGTGTGAAAAGATAAGATATTGAAAATGCAGCCTGGAAATACCAATCTTTTAAATTTGGATCCCCTCTCATATCACCTTCATTAGCAAGCGGCATTCCTGTTTCGCTAACCTCCCAAGATCGATCGCTTAACCGTTGTGAAACTGAACCACTATTTGAAAGAACTGCATTGGGGTTTGGATAAAAAGTACTCACATCATCCAAATGGTCTGTAAATGTTTTTCTCCAACCGGTTTCAAACCCAAGTATTAAATTTCTACTTAGTTGATGTTTAACTCCAACTCCAAAAGGTATATTAATTTGAAACAATTGGTACCTGTTTTTAGCTGTAAGATTTTCGGTATTTAATTTATGTAAATCGTACCAGTTTCCTTCAAACTCTGCTTCGGGTTTGTGCTTATATAATCCAATTCCAAGCAACGTATAAAAGGTTGTTTGCTTATGGATACTTCGTTGACTGAACGGTTGAAAATTAAATTCAAAGATGTTCGAAAACTCATAAATATTGTTTCTGAAACTTAAATTTCGTTGTTCATATTCTTTAAAGTTTTGGTCTGAACCCGAAATTTGCATGTACGAAATGGTTGGCCGAATAGACCAAAATTCATTGAAATTATACTTGAAGAAAGCACCTCCAGAAAACTTGGTTTCCTTTGGCACAATGTTATACGCTAAATCACCATGATAATTAGAACCTCCACCCATTAACCCCAGTTCTATTGATTGGGCAAGTGAGCTATTTAGTCCTAGTATTAAAATGATATGAATGGCGAATAATCTCAAAACCTTTCTTGTAATACTATATACGCAGAATCTGTGCGGATGTTACTTTTAAGTAGTTAATTATGTAATAAAATGACTAAAACCAGTTAAAACACTGGGCAACCCGGTCTATTTCCATAAATACGATACGTTAACGACACTCCAAGAATGCCATAAGAATCATTTTTATTTGGGTTTCCTCTTTGATTGTTTAATAACTCGTCGTGCAACACAGGACTTCTATCAGCCATAGCAGCAGACATAGGACCATATTGTGCTTGAAGACGTGATGGGTCAATGTACGTCATGCTTACATCGTCCAAGTAATCGGTGAATGTAATACGAGCACCGTATTCCACAGCCATTGTCCATTTATGATTAAATTTAAACTTTATACCTGCTCCTAGTGGAATTGCAAGTTGTGTTAAGTGATATCTTTTTCGCTCATTAAACTCTGTAGTCTCTTGACCTTCAGTACCTAAAGGTTGCAATTCTACCCATTCTCCATCTCTATCTTGTAAGGTAGTATAAATTGAACCTGGTCTTGAAACATGAGGACTGTTGGGATCGTAAATGAACTGAGCTTTAGGATTGTATTTAAATACACTAAATCCTGTAAACACAAATGGAATTACACCACTCGCATCTTTCATATCTAATCTTCTAAGGTTGATTTCAGCTGCACCGGTAAAATCCCATAAACTTGATTTAAAATTTAAGTTTCTTCTTTCCGGATCATTCTGATCTTCATACCATGCATCGTCTCCTTCTAAACCTCCATACATCGCACTTAACCTAAATGTTACCAGTTCTCCTGGAGTATATCTGGTAATGATTCCAATGCTTGGCTTGAAGCCTTTCGTTTCAAAATATTTGTTTGTTAAATCTCCTTGGTAATGACTTGCACCGCCAATTAAGCCAAACTCCAACGAGCTCGTCTTAAACCAACGTTGAGCCACTGCTTGATTATTTACACTAACAAGCATAAATACTACTAGCAATAATCCTAATCCTTTCTTCTTCATTATCTGATTATTAAGTCTTTTGACAATACCTATTGGTACAATTAGCAAAAGTACCATTTTAAAACGAAAATATGTAGGCTTTATTTTGTCTTGACCCTATTAAGTCAAGGTGAAAAATTCAGTTTTCTCATGTGTATGATTCCGAATCACACCCGCACTAATTAAATTCACAAGAATTTTAGACGCTCTCCATCGCGAAATATTCACCATTTTCTTGAACTGTTTTAAGGTAATTCGCTCATTCACTTCAAGGTATTTTAGCAAGGCTGATTCGTTCTTACCGTATTGAATTAATGTGCCATTGTCTGAGGACTGCTTTCGCAAAACATCTACCACTATCTTGCTGGCTAATAGGCTTTTATCTTTATTTCTAACGTAAACCCACCACTTATCATCTTCTCCTTTTGCATAATATGGTTTTTCACTTCCTTCTGGCACAATGCACTCAATAACAATTTTATCATTGATTTGATGCTCAATTATTTCTAGCTCTATTTCGGGTTTACAATAAAACGATGCTGCCAAGTCCAACATGTATTTTTCATCTTCGCTGCGAATGCCTGCGATAGATTTATTGTCTCGGACTCCTACAAGCAATACGCCTCCTTTATGATTTGCAAAACTCACCATCGTTTTCGCAATCTTATTGGCACTGCTAATCTCTTGCTTGTAATCTAGCGTGTCATCTTCACCTCTTATTAAATACTTTTTTATGGTATTATTCATGCCTAAAGCACTGCAAATTAATCTAGAATTTTAGGAATTTCTGTGACTCTTTGTACTCTCCATCAAAGTAAACAGTAACCACATATGCTCCAGGTTCAACACCACTTAGCGGCAGTGCATACTTTACTTTATATACATCCTCATGTGTTAGAATCAAGTTGCCTAATCGGTCATAAACCTTAAATTCAACATTCGAATAGTTGCCTTCGTGGGTAGAGATTTGTACATAATCTTCGTACACAGGATTGGGATAAACCGTAATAAAAGACTCTGAAACAGGAACAAAATTACGATCACTTAAATTATGAAATTTATTGATTTCGGGTTGCTCTAAAACCCATTTTTCGTTCGAATAATTTGGTAAAATAAAAACAACCGAATCAACTGTAGTTGATTGATTTATTCCAAAATGAACAATCAAATCGTTTTGTCCTGCAGCGTTTCCTTCCCCTTCATAAACCTCTTGAGTTTGTACTATTCCATCTCTATATAACATTACTTTACCACCAACAAAATCTTTATTGCATCCATCTGGGCCTGTTATCTCAAATGCAATGAAATTATTGTTATTTCCAATATCATTTCGAAGTACTTGAATTTGGTTATTCGATTTTGTACTTATAATCAAATCTTCATCTCCGTCTCTATCAAAATCACAAGTTCTCACCCGATTTGATTCTACATATTTTGTAACATTTAAACCCAGTTCAAAGGTAATATCCTCAAAGGTGTGGTCTTCTTTCTGCATAAAAAGATAAACTCTTCCATTGTTACCAGGATAAGTACCTTGACCGACCAAAAGATCCATTAATCCATCGTTGTTAAAATCGGTCCATGCCGCTTCGTAATCAGCTTGATGTTGTGGTCTTGGTCCATCACGTGGCAACAAATCGATTTTCCATTCTAGGAGAAAATCATTGGCTTCGCCTTGGTTCTGAACTATTGTTGATCTTCCCTCCGTAGCACCCAAACCGCCATGTACCAAAGTAAAAAACAGGTCTAAATCTTCGTCGTTATCGTAATCACAAGGATAAGCCGCCCACATACATAATTCTTGGCCATTATCACCCGTCATTTGATGTGCATCGTAATTTGCGTTTTCAGAAACATCCAAAAAGGTTGAATTTCCTTGGTTACTCCATAATCTTCCTCCTGTTCTACAATATGGAGCCGTAAAGATGTCCATATTCCCATCATTGTTCCAATCCCCAACATTGCAGCCATACAATGGTTCCGCCTCGGTATTACTTATGCCACTTGCAAACGAATAATCGGTAAAAGATCCATCACCATTGCCTCTTAGCAAGGCATCGTGTTGAAACACATTTTGAGTATGATCAACACTCCAGTTTGCCAAGAAAACATCTAAATTTCCGTCTTTATCAAAATCTAAGAAAGAAATCCCTTGTGTATTAAGCCTAGGCATATTTTCAAAACCATTGTCCTTTTTAATAGTGAACTTTCCGTTTCCATCATTCAACAGTACTTCTGCACGATCACCATTATCTACCGAGCTTTCTACTCGATGATAGTAAATACCTGCAAGAATATCTTTATCGCCATCATTGTCTATATCCGCTAACGCAATTGCCGTAGTTCTTCTTCCACTTTTACCAGGATCTCTATTCGCATTAATTTGAGAGAATTGGGTTCTATCTACAAATTTTCTAGAACCATTCCCGTCATCTTCGTTTATCCATACAGAAAGAGGAAATTCGTTATTGAAATAATCAACACCTGAAATTACAATCAAGTCTGGCCATTGATCCCCATTGATATCAGAAATGTAGGTTTTCCCTGCCAGTACCGTATCAAGACCCACAGCAGGTGTAATATTGCTGAACCACCATTTTTCTTGAGCTGTACTTATTAAAGGAAAGAGAATTAAAAAATAGATTATAAATTTTTTCACTAGTTCTCAAATATAGTAATTTGAGAATAGCTAACTGTCATAAATTTAACATTGCCATTTGCTTGGTTGTTTTATTAAATTCATCCACTATTTCTTGAACAATTGCTGCAGCGGGTTTAATTTCATGGATGTAACCACTAATTTGGCCTATTTCCAATTCACCCTCATCCAAATCACCTTCAAACATGCCTTTTTTTGCTCGAGCTCTACCTAATATTTGACCTAGTTCTTCAGTTGAAGCACCTCTCATTTCCGCTTGAATTACTTGCTCCCAAAACTTATTCTTCAGTAACCTCACTGGGGTTAGCTGTTTCAAACTAAGCTGTGTTGCACCGTCTTTAGCATCAACAACTGCCTTTTTAAAATTGATGTGGGCCGAAGACTCTTCACTGGTAACAAACCGACTGCCTATTTGAACCGCCTCTGCTCCAAGTGCCATAGCAGCAGCCATCGTTTTTCCGGTACCGATTCCACCAGCAGCAATAACCGGAATTTTAACAGCTTCACATATTTGTGGTATGAGCACCAAGGTGGTGGTCTCCTCTCGTCCATTGTGACCGCCTGCTTCAAATCCTTCTGCCACTATTGCATCTACACCAAAGGCTTCTGCTTTTAGTGCAAACTTGCTATTGCTAACCACATGCACCACCTTAATTCCTTCGTTTTTTAACTTCTGAGTCCATATTGCAGGATTGCCTGCTGAGGAAAATACAATGGGTACTTTCTCATCAATAATTGTTTGAATGTGTTTATCAATATCTGGATATAAAAGTGGCACATTCACCGCAAAAGGTTTATCTGTTGCTTTCTTACATTTCTGAATATGCTCACGCAAAACTTCTGGGTACATACTCCCCGAACCAATAATTCCGAGACCCCCAGCATTGCTAACTGCCGAAGCAAGCTCCCATCCACTGCACCATATCATTCCAGCCTGAATAATAGGATACTGAATTCCAAAAAGTTCAGTTATTCTGTTTTGCATTGGGCGAATTTACATTATTTCGATGCTTGTATAGATTGAAGACGTTAAAAAATCGTCATTCATAAATTTAGCAAATTCAAGTAACAAGTTGTTATTTTCGTAACATGAACCTCTCCTATTGGGAAACGGAATACCTCATCAATAAAATTGACTACTTGATTGTAGGCATGGGAATAACAGGGCTACAAACTGCTATTAATCTAAAGGAGAAAAATAAACAAGCAAATGTTGTTGTGATAGATCGGTTTCCTTGGAGTCATGGTGCAAGTACACGAAATGCTGGTTTTGCTTGTTTCGCAAATGTGTCGGAAATTCTTGATGACCTCAAACATGATTCTGCGGAGAATGTATATGCCTTAATCGCCAAACGTTTTTCTGGTCTTAAAAAGCTTCGAGCAAAATTTGGAGATGAGAATTTAGGGTATGAAGAGAAAGGCAGCGTAGAGATTTTTACGGCATCAAACCGAGAGGAAATGTCGAAAGGAATTGACAGCTTGCAGGGCATAAACACCATTCTTTTTAATGAGATAGGTATTGATAATGTATTTCAGTTTGGTAGTAAAAGTCAACTTCCTAACGTGTTAGGAACCATCAATAATAAATTTGAAGGACAGCTAAATACGGGTAAAATGTATCGAACTATTTACCACTATGCTGAACAAATTGGAATAAAACTATTTGGTGGATTTGAGATTGAATCTTGGGAAAAAGTGAACGAGCAAATCTGTGTTCAAACAAAACAACAAGTTACTTTAAAAGCAGCGAATCTTCTTCTGTGCACCAATGCATTTACTTCTCAAATTTTAGACGAAGACATTCTGCCTGCTCGAGGTCAAGTCATTGTAAGTGAACAAGTTACTAATCTTCCTTGCCAAGGTTTACATCATTTTGATAACGGTTATTATTACTGGAGAGATATCGACAATCGCATTTTACTCGGTGGAGCTAGAAACTTAGATAAAGCTGAAGAAACAAGCTTTAAACTTGAACCAAATCATATCATTATTGATGAACTCAAGCGATTTATGAACGAGCAGATTTTCAATAAAGAAGTGGCTATTGAATTTGAGTGGAGTGGAATAATGGGCATTGGTAAAGAGAACCAAAAAACTCCTTTGGTTAAAGAAGTAGAACCCAATGTTTATCTAGCAGCTCGATTAGGTGGAATGGGAGTTGCTTTAAGTGCATTAATTGCAGAAGACCTGGTTAACTTAACTGGCTAAAGCACTCAAAAAAAAGCACAACCCAAGGGATGTGCTTCTATTAAATCTTTTGTAATTTTTTAATCTCTTAAAAGTGCTCGAGCAATTACAACACGTTGTATTTCACTTGTGCCCTCATAAATTTGAGTGATTTTAGCATCTCTCATTAGACGTTCTACATGGTATTCTTTTACATATCCATATCCACCGTGAATTTGAACAGCTTCAACAGTAACCCACATTGCAGTTTCAGATGCAAAAAGTTTAGCCATACTTGCTGCTTGTAAATATTCTTCGCCGTTATCTTTTAACCACGCTGCTTTTAAACAAAATAAACGAGCTGCTTCAATTTTAGTTGCCATGTCGGCTAGTTTAAATTGAATTGCTTGATGGTTCATGATTTCAGTACCAAAAGCTTTTCTTTCTTTCGAATATTGTAGTGCTAGTTCGTAAGCTCCGCTTGCTATTCCCAATGCTTGAGAAGCAATTCCAATTCTTCCACCACTTAGAACTTTCATCGCGAATTTGAATCCAAATCCGTCTTCTCCAATTCTATTTGCTTTAGGAACTTTCATGTCTTGAAACATCAAAGAATGCGTGTCTGAACCCCTGATTCCTAATTTATCTTCTTTCTTACCTACTGTAAATCCTTCCATATCGGAAGTAACAATAAGACAATTAATACCTCTATGTCCTTTCTCAACATCAGTTTGAGCCATTACTAAAAAAGTACTTCCGGTTCTTCCATTAGTGATCCAGTTTTTTGTACCGTTCACTAAATAATGATCGCCCATGTCAACTGCTGTAGTTCTTTGACTGGTTGCGTCACTTCCGGCTTCCGGTTCACTCAAACAAAAACCTCCATGAATTTGTCCGCTGGCCAATGGTCTTAAGAATTTCTCCTTTTGCTCTTCTGTTCCGTAAGTTTCAAGTCCCCAGCATACTAATGAATTATTTACACTCATTACTACACTTGCACTGGCATCAACTTTGGAAATTTCTTCCATTGCCAAAACATAACTTACAGAATCCATTCCGCTTCCTCCCCATTTTGGGTCAACCATCATCCCAAGAAAACCAAGTTCCCCAAGTTTCTTTATTTGCTCTGCTGGAAATCGTTGTTCATTATCTCTTTCAATTACTCCTGGCAGCAATTCCGTTCTTGCGAAATCTCTTGCTGCTTGCTGAATCATTAAGTGCTCTTCTGATAATTCGAAATTCATCTTATAAAATTTGCTGCAAAAATACTTTATTTAAGTCTAACAACTAACCTCTGTGCTTGTTTAGAATTAGGTTAAAGAAAAAGATTTTAAATTCGCCCTTAATGTATTTAAAAAGAGGTGATACCGTAGCCATAGTTTCTCCAGCAAGAGCTATTGAAAAAGAAAAAGTTGATCCTGCCATTCGATTTCTTGAAAGTCATGGTTTAACAGTAATTGTTGGTGAAAATGTCTTTAATATACATAACCAAATGGCTGGAACCGAATCTGAAAAAGTGTCTGATATCCAGTCGTTTATAGACAACCCGGAAGTAAAAGCTATTATAAGCACAAGAGGAGGTTATGGGTGCGTTCGAATTATCGATCTATTGAATTTTACACGATTGGCAGAACAAAAGAAATGGTTTGTAGGGTACAGCGATGTTACTGTTTTTCACAATCACATCCACTCTAATTTTCATGTTCCTACGATTCATGGTACCATGCCCGTAAATATCTCAAACGAACCAAATGAAATGGAAATCATTAGTAATCAAACATTAATTGATGCACTCTTTGGTAAGGAGCTAGTATATTCACTTCCTAAACATCTTCTAAATAAACCAGGTGATGCGGCAGGAGAAATAGTTGGAGGAAATTTAAGTATGTTGTATAGCTTATGTGGATCTCAATCGGATATAGATACATCCGGTAAAATACTATTTATTGAAGATTTAGATGAATATTTATATCATGTAGATCGAATGATGATGAATTTAAAAAGAACAGGAAAACTGAACAAACTTGCTGCTTTAGTAGTTGGTGGAATGAGCGATATGAATGACAATGCCATCCCCTTTGGTAAAACTGCAGAAGAGATCATTTTAGAGTATACGAAAGGTGAAAATTATCCTGTTTATTTTGGTTTTGAAGCTGGTCATCAGCAACCAAACAAGGCAATGCGTTTTGGAATGAACGCAATTATTAAAGACAATCAATTAATTTTGCCAGCTTAATGGCCATTTATCAAGCAAGTAAACAACTAACTAAGTTTGTCATCTCTGGATTAATTGCAGTGGGTGTAGATTTCGTTGTGTACTTCGCTTTATCACAATACCTTGACATCAATTTAAGCAAGGGGCTAAGTTTTTGTTCTGGCATGTTGGTTACCTATAACCTCAATAAATATTGGACGTGGAGACAAACAGACAAAGACAATAAGCGATTGCTACTGTTCTCTGCTTTGTACCTTGTAGCAATGGTTATCAATATTGCGTCAAATCATTATGCTTTTGAAATGCTTCCAAACAGTGAACTTGTTACATCTGTTAGAAATAGTTATGGTGTCTTAAATGACATCCTTACTGTTAAGATTGATAAGGTATTGGCATTTATTATAGCACCTGGAGTAAGTGCTACGTTTACTTTTATTGGCCAGAAATATTGGTTATTTAAGGAGAAAGACTAAAATTTTGGGCGATTCAAAATTGTTTCGTAAACAATTGCGTCTCTTAAGTTGATATCCACTCTATAATCATCTTCAACAAATGCCTTCTTACTTGATTCTAATTCCAAACGCATTTCTTTCATATCAGGACCAGTATCTGCATGGTGCTCGTATTCTGGCATAAAATCATACTGATGATCAACAAGTTCAATTTTCTTTTTTTCTCGCTTGTCGTCTTGAGAAGCCTTGTATTCCTTAACAGTGAGTTCTGGGACCTCAGGTTCTGCAGGCTTTGCAGTATTTTCTCCAGAAAGTTCTCTTAAAATTTCTTCAAGTGTGGCAGAATGTTTTGGCTGCTTTTTTTCCCGAACAGGACGTTGTTTCGGTTTTTGTTCCTTTTTTTTGCCGGACCCAAAAAACTTATAAATAAGCCACAATACAATTGGTAAAAATTTTAATAAATCTTCCATTAACAAAGCGAAAATAATGAAAAAATCATTGGTATTAGGCTTAGGCTCGAATCTTGGAAATAGGTATTATTATATTTACAAGGCTACACACCTTTTATGTGAAAAGTTTTCTGCAGAAGTATCTGTCTCCAACATCTACCAAACGGCCCCCTGGGGAAATACAAATCAAGCAACATTCTTGAATACAGTAGTAGTTTTAGAGACAAATTTAAACGCAACTACATGCTTTAAAATCATCAAGGAAATTGAGCAATATATTGGAAGAACTGTAAGCGAAAGATGGGGTCCTCGCTCAATTGATATCGACATTCTTTTTCTTGGTGATGAAATATCAAATCAAGATAATGTTGAAATTCCACACCCTAGAATTGCTGAGCGATCATTTGTAATTATTCCAGCTGCAGACTTGCTTCCCACATTTGTTCATCCAAAATTAGGCAAGACACTCTCAGAAATAGCTACCAATATTCAGAACGATTGCCAGCTATTTATTAGGAAAATAATATCCTAAGTTTGAAGCTGTGTTTTTGCATTGCATTGGAAATATCAACTTTTGGAGATTACTGGTTAAACAGAAAAGTGTTTCTTTTCTGGTAAATCATTCTTTTCAAAAACAAAGCATGCTTTCACAATATGAGATTATTGGACCGAATGGAGTAATAAAATATAGTGTTCCAACTCAAAAAAGCACACGGAAAGGTTTGTACAAAGAAGTGCTAATTGATTACACCGATAGTTGGCAAGATGAACAATGGAAGAGTATTACAAACGCGTATAAAAAATCACCCTTTTTTCAATATTACGACTACAAGATTGAACCTGTTTTTAAAACTAAAACTGCGACGTTAATGGACTTCAATTTTGCACTTATCGAAGTGATTACAAAGTGTTTACGTGCCGAAATCCTGCTAACCAAAAACGCAGTAAGCGAGGCATATTATTCTGATTTAGAGCTAAAAGAAATTTTAGGTTACCCCCAAGTATATGACACAAAATTAGGGTTTGTAAGTAATTTAAGCATCCTAGACCTTTTGTTTAACCTTGGTCCGGAATCTTTAGATTATTTGGT
This sequence comes from uncultured Bacteroidia bacterium, assembly GCA_965366305.1. GTDB lineage: Bacteria > Bacteroidota > Bacteroidia > NS11-12g > UBA9320 > UBA9320. Next base: position 16,468 of record CBDUEX010000002.1, read on the forward strand.
TTCAGAAACGTCGTCGTAAGAACCCATTGCACTAAACTTCTTAATTCTTTCGTTAATCAATTTCTTAGGCTTGATTTCAATCAATTCTTTGATGTTACGTTTAAGTTCAGTCTTCAATGTTTTGTACATGGCTTCTGGATCGGTATGAGCACCGCCAAATGGTTCTTTTATAATGCCATCAATTAACTTATTGTTGAGCATTTTTTCTGCGGTAAGACTTAACGCTTCCGCTGCTTGTTGTTTGTAATCCCAGCTTCTCCATAAGATAGATGAGCAACTTTCTGGAGAAATTACAGAGTACCAAGTATTCTCGAGCATCAACACGCGATCGCCAACACCTATACCCAATGCTCCACCACTAGCTCCTTCGCCTATTATTACACAAACTATAGGAACTTTTAAGACAGCCATTTCCATCAAGTTTTTAGCAATTGCTTCTCCTTGTCCACGTTCTTCAGCTTCTAACCCTGGCGAGGCCCCTGGAGTGTCTATTAAACATATTACAGGCAGACCAAACTTCTCGGCAATCTTCATTAATCGAAGAGCTTTTCTATAACCTTCGGGATTAGGCATCCCAAAGTTTCTATATTGTCTATCTTTTGTATTTCTACCCTTTTGATGACCGATGATCATAACATTGAGATTATCAATTTGAGCCAAACCACCAACCATTGCTTTGTCATCTGCTACATTTCTGTCTCCATGAAGTTCAACAAAACTCTTAGTAATCGCTTCTATATAATCTAATGTATAAGGTCTATCTGGATGCCTCGATATTTGTACCTTTTGCCATCCGCTTAAGTCTTTATATAACTCCTTCTTTTCAGAGAGAATTTTCTTTTCAAGTTGAGATATGGTATCACTCATATCCACTTTCCCTTTTGCGTGAGTAGCTTCAGCCTTTTCTAATTGCTCATACAATTCTTCAAGGGGTTTTTCAAATTCTAATAATACAGCCATATGCTTCTTATCTGATGTTGGCAAAGTTAAAAATCAAATTGAATTGCAATAGTTTTATTTCATTAAAGCCTATAAATGAATCTATCTCATGTGCTTTAACCCTTCATGATTGGAAATGTAAGCTCTTTATCATTGCTTGTTAAAACCCAAAAGCCTTAGAATGATAATTCTGAGGCTCTTTTTGTAAGAGAAAATCCATATTTCCGTAAAATTAGTATAATAATATAGCAGTACAAAAAGACCTTAGAATTGTGTTCATTCATATTCTAGTTGCTGAAGTTGGGGTGTGGACCCCCACTTTTTTTTAGCTAAAAGTAGATGTTGTGACATTTGTTTAAGCAATAACCGATTTCTATATTAGCAATCAATTACAAACTATTATAAATATGAAAAGATCAATTTTACCAATTCTCTTCTTAATTTTTGCGTTTGAAGGATTTGCCCAAGACATTGGTGTTTCCGACATTAATTCACCTAGTACAGGTTGTAATCTCGGCATTAATTCAGTGTCTGTTGACCTTACAAACTATGGAGCAACTCAAACTCTCCTAACCTTTAACATAAGGTACCAGTTAGATGGTGGCAGCGTTGTATCACAATCACAAGTTCTAACAAACTTTAGTGCAAATTCAACTCAAACAGTAACATTTACAGTGCCGATCAATTTAACTTCTAATTACGGAAGCCATACATTGATTGCGTACACGGATTTAACCGCAGACACCGATCGGTCAAATGACACAACATCCAAGGTAGTTATTAACTATCAGCCTACTGATGGAGGGCTCTTAAGTGCTGATGACACTGTGTGTCAAACTAGCAATGGAGACACATTGTTTTTAACTGATAATGTGGGTGCAGTTCAACAATGGGAAAGCAATAATGGAGCGGGCTATATGCCAATTGTTACTACGGATTCATTTCTTGTGTACTCTAACTTGAGTACTACAACTATGTATCGTGTGTTGGTGAAAAATGGAGATTGTTCTTCAGATTATTCCAATGTGGCCACCATTACAGTAGATACACCTGCCGAAGCAGGTAGCCTTGCCGCTTCTAAGATTATCTGTTTTGGAGATCCCGGAGACACACTTCGTTTAACCAGTTATAACGGCAATATAGCCTATTGGCAAAAAAATGAAGGTTCTGGTTGGATAGATGTTGCAAATACAGATGATACACTTATTTACTCTTCACTTGCGACAACGACAAGATTTCGTGCAGTAGTAGAGCGTGGTGCATGTGATGCAGATACATCTAATGAGGTAACGATTACTGTACTCCCAAAAAGTGAAGGCGGAACGATTACCCCTTCAAGTAGTAATGTTTGTGCATACAATAATTCAGGAACTCTTACCCTTCAAAATAAAATTGGAAACGTGCTACGTTGGGAATTATCTGATGACAATGGTGGAACTTGGATTCCATTTGTTAAGACAGACACATTCCATACTTTCACAAACCTTGCAGCTACAAGACAATTTAGAGCATTAGTTCAATTTCAAAATTGTGATGCTGTTTATTCTTCCGTTGCAGTAGTGAATGTTGAAGCAGCTGCAAATGCTGGAACATTACAAGAAGACAAACAAGTATGTGCAGGAAGCATGGGTGACACTTTACGACTAGTAAATTACGATGGCACAATAGTAAAATGGCAAATTAATTCTGGATCAACTTGGACTGATATCGCTAACTCAACCGACACATTGGTTTATCCAGCCCCAACTTCTAACTCACAGTATCGTGTAGTTGTAAGCAAAGGAAGTTGCCCCAATGATACATCAAATGTTGTATCTGTAAGTGTAGTTTCTGATACCAAAGGAGGGAAAATAGTTCCAAAAACTTCGCTTGGTTGCGAGAATGATAATAGCGGAGTTCTTAAGCTAAGCAATAAACAAGGAAACGTAACACGTTGGGAAATCTCAGATGACAATGGTTCAACATGGGTTCCCGTTGTGAATTCTTCGGATAGTCAACAATACAATAATCTAGCTTCATCTCGTTTATATCGCGTTTTAGTTGAAGCAACTGGATGTCCAGCAAAATATTCGGATACCGCTGAAGTTCAAATATTTGCTAAACCAGTTGGAGGTGAGGTGCTAGAAGACAAGTCAATTTGTGGTGGCACTAATTTGGATACCTTAACACTTGTAAACTATGAAGGCACTGTAACCAAATGGCAATCAAATAATGGCAGCGGTTGGAATGATATTAATAACACTACAGACACATTGATCGTATCTTCAATATTTCAAACAACAAGCTATCGAGCCATTGTTGGGAATAGTATTTGTCCAAATGATACATCAGACCAAGCCACACTTACAATTATATCAAATACCTATGGGGGTATGATTCAAAAGGATGATTCGGTTTGTAAAGATATAAACGCTGGAACATTAGTTCTACAAGGGCACATTGGTGATATTAGATGGTGGGAATTTTCTACTGACAATGGGGTTAATTGGAATCTTCTTGCTAACGAGGACACAACCCAGGGATATCTTAACCTAAATAAAACAACGTGGTATAGGGTGCTCGTTGAAGGTACAAATTGTCCAAACGACTACTCTGACACTGCTGTTCTAACAACCTATACTCCACCGCTTAAAATTACACCAAGCGACACTACAAGCTTTTGTTTGGGAGGTGAAGTTGATTTGGAGGCTACCGCAGGTTATTCATCATACTCTTGGAGCACAGGCGAAACTTCTTCAAGTATAACAGCAACAACTGATGATAGCTACAAAGTAACGATAACCGATAAACGTGGATGTACCAACTCTGATTCTATCAAAGTAACAGTGTTTGAACTTCCAATTGCAGATGCAGGAGAAGATGTAACAATCAGCCTTGGAGCTACCATCCAACTCTTTGGGTCAGGTGGTGAATACTACAACTGGTCTCCTGGTGAGTCTTTAAGTGATTCATTGGCTGCAAGTCCATTTGCAAATCCTATTGCTACAACAACCTACGAATTGGTTGTTACCGATGAAAACGGCTGTACAGGAAGCGATCAAGTAATTGTTACCGTTAATAAGGATTATAATTTCAATGGTAAAAACCTAATAACTCCAAATGGTGACGGAGTGAACGACACTTGGAAGGTTGATAATATTCTGCCCTACAAAGAATGCACGGTTACCATAATCAACAGATTTGGAGCCGTTGTTTTTGAAAAAACGGGATATGACAATTCTTGGGATGGAACTGATGGTGACAAGGTGGTCAGCGATGGCACCTATTACTTTATCATCACATGTGAAGGAACCAACGAAGTATTTAAAGGAAACATTACACTACTAACTAAATAAGCATAGACATGAAGAAAATATTAATAATCAGCATACTATTAGTTGGAACTCTAGCATCATATGCTCAGCAGTTTCCATCATACAATCATATATTTCTAAACAACAGTCTTAACAATCCATCTTTAACTGGATTAGGAGACCAAATAGATCTGTCATTAATCCAACGCAACACCTTAGTTGGCTTTGATCAAAATCCCAAAACCCTGTACTTAAATGTTGCAGGACCAGTAATCTCAGATAAAATGGGAGTCGGACTAAATTTCTATAACGAAAGTTTAGGAATCACGAAGAAAACTGGTGTGTATGGTTCGTACGCATACAGAGTGAAATTTGATAAAGACCATAGCTTAAATCTAGGCTTGTCGCTGGGAGTATTGCAGTTTTCACTTGATCCTGATGCCGTAAATGTGGCCGACCAAAACGATCAAGTTCTTACAAATAAAAACTTTAGCTCAAGTGCTATTGATGGAATGTTTGGAGCTACCTATATAAACAACGGGTTTCAATTAGGAATTGGAATGACTCAAATTCTTGGAAACAAACAGGAATTAAGTCCTATTGTAAGTTATAATTTAGAAAGAAGCTACAATGCTACGATTCAATATCAGATGTACTTCAACAGACAACAGACTTTTTCAATAACTCCGTTGGTTGTTGCTCGATACTCTACTTCAGGCATGCCGCAAGAAGCTCATATCATATTCAACTTAAAAGATAAACTTTACTTGGTCCCATCGTATAAAAGCAGCGGTTCTATTGCAGGTACTGTTGCCGCCAATGTTTACAACGGATTTAAAGTAGGATATTCTTATGAAGCTATGATAAAATCACCAGTGAAAGGAAATCAACGAGGTGGACATGAAGTTATGCTTGGATATTCATTTGATATTCGTTCAAAGGCTTTCAACAAGCAACAAGAAGAGATTGACAGATTATCTGAAACAATGGAAGAATTCAAACAAAAACAACACATCAAGGATAGTATTCAAGAGGATATTAACCAAAAAATTAAAAATGGTGTTGACCAAAATTCTAAAGATATTGAAGAGAATAAAGACAAAGTAAAAGAAGCTCAATCTAAAATTGATCAGACCCAAAAAGAGCTAGATGAACTCAAAAAGAAGTTGATAGAACAAGGTGTGATTCGTGAGTTTGAGGCCTCAGAATATGAAGGCAATCCTAAAAAGGGATATTACATTGTTACTGCATCTGTAAAAAATGAGCGATATAACGCTGTAGCAATGGAACGAGAATTCTTAAGCAAAGGGTACAAGAAAGTCTATAACTCTAAAAGAGGATGGCACTATGTGTACATTGTACGAGTGGATGACTTTGCAACTGCATTGGATGTTCTGCAAGAAACACGTAAAACGCTTAACAAAGAAGCTTGGATTCATATATTGAAATAACTAGCGAATAACATTCTAAAAAAGGAGACTTACTGTAGTCTCCTTTTTTTGTTTGATTTTGTAATAAGATGCTCTAAAACAATAATACTTCTACCTTTGTAGTGATGAAAAAAATTTTAGCACTAGCACTTATTTTTAGCGTAGCATTTACCTCATGTAAAAAAGATGAAGTAGGAATTCGATTTAATATGGATTACTCTACCAGTTTTACGATAGAATCTGGAAATGTATTAAGCTTACCATTTGACTTTTTTACTCCAGATGTAACTACAAACTCAGAATCTCAATTCAGTGCGAATGACACTCGAAAAGATAAAATACAAGAGATAAAATTAACCTCATTATCGCTTGATATTACCAACCCAGATGAGAAAAATTTTAATTTTCTAAAACACATTTACTTATACATAAGTGCCGATGGAGTTGAAGAAAGAAGATATGCTTTTAAAGAAAATATCGCAGATGGCGTTCTAGTTCTTCAACTAGACCCTGAAGGCGTAGATTTAGCAGAATACATTAAACAAGATAAATTTAGTCTTAGAGCAGAGTGTGTTCAAGACGAAACCTTGGAAAATGATATTACCGTTAAAGCAGACATGGTATTCGCTGTAAAAGCAAATCCATTGAAGTAATTCTTAGTGGAATAAATATCCAGCACTTAAGGCTAAATAAGAGCTTTTGAAGTCTTCATTGTAAATATTTCCAACCGCACCTGGACTATTACTGTATCTAAAATCTAGAAAAAATAATCGCCCATCTCCTGATTTAACATCTACACCAACTCCATATACAAATGCTAGATTCATCGTTTCTAACTTATTTGTAATGTCTGTATTCTCAAAGCCATTGTCTTCATTGTAATTGTCATCATCATATTGAAGAGAATGCAGCCCAGCAAACTGAAAGTTAATACTTGGACCTGCATAGGCCTTGAAGTACAACTTGTCTAGCCCAGCACTTAATTTCAATGTGATAGGAACATCACCTGTAAAAAGGCTAATTTTTTCTGCATATTTTCGATCGGTATTCCCCAGAACACCAGAAGCTTGATGTGTTCCGTTATTCTTTGTTCCTTTACTTGTAAATAAGAAATCGGCTGTTACGCCAATATTTTCGGTAAACTGGTATGCAGAAGCTGCTCCCAATTGAAACATAAGCTTTCCTTTGGTATCGTTTAACGCTTTACTAGATAAATCTGACTCACCTAGACTTAAGCGTGACCCGTAATAAAACCCTTTGTCTTGTGCAAACACTACACTGCACATTGCTAATAATACTGTAATAGTTAATACCTTTTTCATATGTACAAAACTAACCCACTGAGTTACATTGTCATCCAATAAATTGTCTAAAAGGTGTAAGATTTAAAAATGTCTTCAGTCAACAAAAAAAGTACTACTTTTATTAA
>CBDUEX010000003.1:0-22674 GCA_965366305.1 uncultured Bacteroidia bacterium
TTCCTCCTATGGTTCCTTCTACGGTCTTTTTGGGAGAAACTGCTGGAAATATGGGGCGTTTACCAATTGCTTTACCAACTAGGTACGCAAAGGAATCATAAGACCATATGATTATAAAAAAGAAAAGCAGGTGGTCTTTGGCAATCTCTGTATTTTGACTGCTCCAGATCGCTAAGCTTGCAAGGGGAAGCCAAATGTACAAAGTGTTGAAGAGCAATTGAGGTTTAAAGCCTTTCTTTAATCTCTTATAAATAGCAAATACCGAAACTATTTGTATTGCAAATGCGATTATATATTCTATAAGTGATAAATCAGTTTGTTGAAATAAGCACAAGTAAATAATCAATCCAGCATAAACTAATGCAGTCAGTTTAGTGCTTCCCCCAGCTTTATCTTCCATTAAATCAATAATCTCGAACAGAGCCAACAGGCAAAATAGAGCCATAGCAATTGCAAACCATGGTGGAGAAAACACAATGCTAAGAACTAAGAGGGCAACATATAAACCACCAGATAAAATGCGTGTTGTGAAATTATTCATAGTGGTTTTTCAATTTGTAGGCTGAATTCTTTTGAACATATATAAATATTCCTATAAGGGCTGCAAAAGCAAGAGCGATAACTGCCCAAGGTAAGTTTTGTTCTTGGCTCAAAACTTCTTCATAATTGCCGTCGGTATAGAAATGCAAGCTAATTACAGCCATAGCATTATTCGCAAAGTGAGCAAAAACTGCGACCCAAATAGAGCCATTCCAATAGACCAAATAGCCAAAAGCGGCTCCAAGAAAGGCCATAGGTAATATCTTAAAGAATTGCATATGAATCAAAGCGAAGATGAGCGCTGAGATACCTATGGATAAATGTATGTTTTTAGTTAGTCCGTGTAAGCTGTTTAGCAGAAATCCTCTAAAAAACAGTTCTTCTCCTAAAGCGGGTAGCAAGGCCATTAGGAGTAAGTTTAGCCATAAATCTGAGCTTGAATTATTGCCGGCAATAATCTCATACAAAGCATTGTTTTCCTTTTCCTTGGCAACAACCCAATTGTGAAACCCTTCGGATATCCAACTGAAATCAACTGCAGAATTCCACTGTAGTAATATGCCAATAATAGGTATACAGCAAATAAAGAATATTAATGAAGCATATAAAGTGATTCCACTGAATCTCAACTTGCCAAACAAAGGTTTTAGCTTTCCTTTAAATGCAATTAAACTGCCAATTATAGCAGCTCCAATCAGTGGAAAAGCAGACCCAAACAGATTCATTATACGCAAAGAATTAGTGTCTGTTGTAAGTCTACTTAGACTTTCTGCATTCATTAAGTCTGAGACGTTCAACCCCAAATTTAATATGGCAATAAGCGATCCTATAAGGCCAAACACCATCATAAGTACTAGAGCAATTCCCAAACCTATAAAAACATGAGAAAGGGCTTGTATTCTATGAGGCTTTTGATGTGAAGGCAATTCAGTATCTTTGTCCGCTTCTAATATATCCATGCTAATGCTGTGGCAAATATGGTGAAAATAGGTAACATAGAACTGGAAGACTTTCCACTTATTCTAGCTCCCATGGAAGATGTGAGTGACCCTCCTTTCCGTGCCCTATGCAAAGAAAACGGGGTTGATTTGATGTTTACGGAATTTATTTCAAGCGAAGGCCTGATTCGAGATGCGGTTAAAAGCACTCAAAAACTCGACATATTTGAATATGAACGTCCAATTGGGATTCAAATTTTCGGCAATGAAATTTCTTCTATGCGAGAAGCTACGGAAATAGCTGCTTCTGCAAATCCGGATATAATTGACATAAACTATGGCTGTCCTGTTAAAAAAGTTGCAGGCAAAGGAGCTGGTGCAGGAATACTTCAGGATATTCCAAAAATGGTTGAAATGACTTCTGAAATTGTTAAAAGTACGAGTTTGCCCGTAACCGTAAAAACGCGATTGGGGTGGGACGAGAACACAAAATATATTAAAGAAGTTGCAGAAAGACTGCAAGACGTTGGAATTCAAGCCCTTAGTGTTCATGGAAGGACGCGTAAACAAATGTACAAGGGAGAGGCAGATTGGACAATGATTGGACAAATCAAAGACAATCCAAGAATAAACATCCCAATTTTTGGCAATGGCGATATTGATACTGCAGAAAAAGCAAAAGAATATAAAGATCGATACAATATTGATGGTATCATGATTGGTCGAGCTTCTATTGGATACCCATGGATATTTAACGAAATAAAGCACTTTATTAAAACCGGAGAGAAGCTTGCTCCGCCTACAATTCAACAACGCGTGGATGTTTGCAAGAGGCATTTAGAATTTTCACTGCGTTGGAAAGGAGAAATTACTGGAATTGTTGAAATGCGAAGACACTATTCTAATTACTTTAAAGGAATCCCCGATTTCAAAGAGTATAGAACTCAATTGGTTCAATCAACGGATCAAGCACATCTTTTTGAAATGCTCAATAACATCAACGATAAGTTTGCTCACCATTAGTTTGCTTAAAAAAGATTACTGAGTTGTTTGCTTAGAAATGCTAAAACAACTGCAAACAGGAGCATAATAAAAACAAAACTTCTCCAAAAACCATAGCCTTTCTTGTTAGAATCTCGACCAACTAAAAAAGCTATGCCAATTGCTGCAAATGAATAGAAGAACAGAAACATTATTTCGATAAATATTCTCGCCAGCTCTGAAGCAGCTCTTTGTTTAGCACTCTTGGAAATTTGTTCTGAGCTCCTTCTTTACCATTTATACGCAACCAATTATAAAAACTTTCAGATGGAAGTAAATTAACCTTTATGTCCTTAAGTGCTGCAGAACGCTCAACACGATAGTCGTCGTTTAACACTTTTAAAGTCATATCTAGCTTCTCTTTTATTTCATTTGCCTTGCTCCTTACTTTTTCATTGTCGCAAGAAATAAACCATTCGTGGGCAAAAAACCCTTCAAAAGGAACTCCACACACCGTAAACTCTTCAAAACTCACATCATATTCATTTGCAACAATTTCAATTGCTCGTGTCATGTTATCTACCGATAAATGCTCTCCACATAAGGAAAGAAAGTGTTTTGTTCTACCCGTAATTTTTATTTCACACCGATCGAGGTTGGTAAACTTTATTGTGTCTCCAATCAAATATCGCCAGGCACCAGAGCACGTTGATATTAGTAATGCATATTCTTCTTTATCGTTTACTTGAGATAACGTTAGGGCTTTTGCTGTTGTAAGTAGCTCTCCGGCTTCGGTAAAATTTTCACTGTTAAAAGGAACAAACTCATAATAAATACCATTTCGAAGCAAGAGTTTCATTCCTCCTTCACTATCTCTTCTGTTTTGGTAGGCAATAAATCCTTCTGAGGCTAAATAGGTCTCAAAGTACATAATGGGTCTGCCCATTAAGCTATCCAGAGATTTTTTATACGGAGAAAGGCTAACACCACCATGAATATATGCTTCAAAATGTGGCCATATGTCATGAATATTGTCTAGATCGTATTTGTCGATTATACTTTCAAATAACAGTTTAATCCATGCTGGAACACCTGCAGCTAAACCAACATCCCAATCTTTTGCTTCTAATGTGATCTTCTCAATTTTCTCTTGCCAGTTTTTTTCCTTTCGAATGTGTATTCCTGGTTTCGAAAGTCGCTGAAAAAGTATCGGTACAGACCCAGTAGTTATACCGCTTAAATCGCCAGAATAATACATTCCATTGTATTCAAGTTCTGTACTACCTCCAATCATCAACCACTTTTTAGCAATATGGTCTTTCGGTACATCTGTTTGTGCAATCGACAAAACCTGACGAACACTTGCACGCTTAATTGCTTTCAACATCGAATCTGATACTGGAATATACTTACTACTGCCATCTGAAGTACCAGAACTTACTGCATAATTTTTAATTACTCCAGGCCAAGTTACATCGGGTTCTCCCATCCTACTTCTTGTCCACCAAGGCAGCATTTTTAAGTAGTCATTAAGTGGTGTATCTTGCTGATAATCTGACAATAATGCACTTGAATCTATGATTTCACCAAAGTGATACTGCCTGCCAAAGTCGGTATGTTCTGCTTTTTGAAGAAGCTTCTTAAGGGTCTTTTTTTGAATCAGTTCTCCCTCTTCAATATTAACTTTTGTTAAAACTCCTCGTTTTTTTGCTTCAGTGAGTAATCTTTGCAGCAATGCCATCAGAACAAATTTAAGCCAATTTAAAAATGAACACAGAAAAAGAATTAAGTATAAAAGATAAATGGTTTAAAATCCGTGAGCTAATCGAAAAGGTGTTTAAAAAAACACCAGACCTAAGTGCAATACTCTACATCATTGGAATGCGAGAATTAGGAAAAGCACAAACCAAGTTTTCAAAAGAGGAAAAAGTACGGTTAATGCATATTGCAACATGCCGTGTTTTAAGTACTTCAGGACATTATAAGCTAACTGGCATTGACTCAAAAGAGTGGCCTGTATGGGAGTTAGTTGAAAAGCTTCCAAACCAAGATTTGTTGGAACAAGAAATGTACCTCCGACACCATATTATTAATTATTTTGAGGAAGAAGAGTTGATATAATCAATTTTGCCTTAGCAAAGAGAGCATTTCTCGCTAAAATTTACTGAATTTATTAGTACAATTTCCCACCTTTTCCACATTGCTTGTTGGTTGAATTTAGACATTTAACTTTGCCCAATTTTAATCATCAATGCCTAAAAATTCAAGCATAAAACACGTATTAATAATCGGAAGTGGGCCAATCATTATTGGTCAGGCTTGCGAATTTGATTATTCTGGTAGTCAAGCTGCTCAAAGTTTAACGGAAGAAGGAATTGAAGTTTCATTAATTAACTCCAATCCTGCTACAATTATGACAGACCCTTCGATGGCTGATCATATTTATCTTTTGCCTTTAACAGTAGCTAGTATTGAAAAAATACTTCAAGAACAGAACATAACCCACGTGCTTCCTACCATGGGTGGGCAAACAGCTCTTAATCTTGCCATAGATGCAGACGAAGTGGGGTTGTGGGAAAAGTACGATTGTAAGATAATAGGTGTTGATATTGCAGCTATTGAAAAAACAGAAAACAGGGACTTGTTTCGATCATTTATGATTGAATTGGGTATTCCGATTGCTACTTCTAAAATTGCTAATTCATATCTTGAGGCAAAAGAAGTTGCCCAAGAAATTGGGTTCCCGTTAGTAATTAGGCCTAGCTATACTTTAGGTGGTTTTGGTGGCGGTTTCGTGCACAAAAAGGAAGATTTTGATGAATATATAAAACGTGGACTTGAGGCATCTCCTACGCATGAAGTTTTAGTAGAGCAGGCTGTTCTTGGATGGAAGGAATATGAGTTGGAGTTGCTTAGAGACAGCAATGACAACATTGCAGTAATTTGTACCATTGAAAACTTTGACCCAATGGGTATTCATACTGGAGACTCCATTACCGTTGCTCCAGCAATGACTTTAAGCGACACTTGTTTTCAGGAAATGCGAGATATGGCATTTGATATGATGCGAAACCTCGGAACTTTTGCGGGTGGTTGCAATGTTCAATTTTCGGTAAATCCAGAAAATGAAGATATTATAGCAATTGAAATCAATCCACGAGTTTCTAGAAGTTCAGCTCTTGCCTCAAAAGCAACGGGTTATCCAATTGCAAAAATTGCTGCTAAATTGGCATTAGGGTTTTACTTAGATGAATTAAAAAATCCAGTAACTCAAACAACATCAGCATTCTTTGAACCAAGTATAGACTATACGATTGTTAAAATTCCTCGTTGGGATTTCAATAAGTTCAGAGGTGCAGAAAAAACATTGGGTCTTCAAATGAAATCTGTTGGTGAAGTAATGGCCATAGGTAGAAGTTTTCAAGAAGCATTACAAAAAGCCTGTCAGTCGTTAGAAATCAAGCGTTTAGGTTTAGGTTCTGATGGCTATGAATTGAAAAATCTGGAACAAATCATACACAGTTTAGAGAATCCGAGCTGGGATAGAATATTTCATATTAGAGATGCAATGGCATTGGGAGTGCCTATTACTTCAATTCAAAAAATTACTAAAATTGATCGCTGGTTCTTAGAACAGATATACGAGCTGGTAAAGACAGACAAGGAGATTAAAAAATATACATTAGATAACATTACTCCTGAAATAATGCGAATTGCAAAGGAAAAAGGATTTGCTGATGCTCAAATTGCACATTTACTTGGTGGCGATGTTACCGATATGGATGTATATGATAAACGAACTTCACAGGGTATAAATAGAGTCTATAAAATGGTTGATACTTGTTCTGCAGAATTTAGTTCTCCTACCAACTATTTATATTCCACATTTGATGGTGAAAATGAAAGTAAGGTTTCAGATAAGAAGAAAATAATTGTAATTGGTTCGGGACCAAACCGTATTGGGCAAGGTATAGAGTTTGATTACAGTTGTGTTCATGGAATAAAGGCTGCTCAAGAATTGGGCTACGAGGCCATTATGATTAATTGCAATCCTGAAACGGTAAGTACTGATTTTAACACTGCCGATAAGCTATATTTTGAGCCTATTTTCTGGGAACACTTGTGGGATGTAATCCAATTAGAGAAACCAGTAGGGGTAATTGTTCAGCTTGGAGGGCAAACCGCTCTAAAACTTTCTGAAAGATTAAAACACCATGGTATTCGAATTATGGGAACTTCTTTTGAAAACATGGATTTGGCTGAAGACCGAGGAAGGTTTTCAAACCTTTTAAAAGATTTGGACATTCCTTATCCAAGATTTGGGGTAGCTGAAGATGCCTATGAAGCAATACAGGTTGCCAAGGAAGTAGGATATCCCGTTCTTGTTCGCCCGAGTTATGTATTGGGTGGGCAGGGTATGAAGATTGTGATTAATGATGAAGATCTTCAAGAAGCAGTAATTCAACTTTTGGGTGATTTGCCAGGCAACCGTGTGTTAATTGACCATTTCTTAGATCGGGCTGAAGAAGCAGAAAGTGATAGTATTTGTGATGGTGAAGATGTTGATATAATTGGAGTAATGGAACATATTGAGCCTGCTGGAATCCATTCTGGTGATTCGTCTGCCGTTTTGCCACCATTTAGTTTATCTGAGAACGTAATCAACAAAATTGAAGAGTATTCTGCCAAAATAGCACGAGCAATGAACGTGGTAGGCTTATTGAACATACAATTTGCAGTGAAGGATGAACAAGTGTATGTAATTGAAGCAAACCCGAGAGCAAGTAGAACTGTTCCTTTTATTTGCAAAGCATACCAAGTACCCTATGTAAATATTGCAACCAAGGTAATGCTTGGAGATATGAAGCTAAAAGACTTTGATATTAAACCTGTTAAGAAAGGCTTTGCAATTAAAAAACCGGTATTTTCATTCAACAAGTTCCCTAATGTAAATAAAGAATTAGGTCCTGAAATGAAGTCTACTGGAGAAGCAATATTATTTGTAGAAAGCATTAAAGACCCAATTTTTAGAGAATTGTACAGTCAAAAATCAATGTTTTTAAGTAGATAATGTTTAAACATATAATAATAGGAATTCTAGGGTATTGGATAGTAAAGCGTGTTTTCAGAATTTCTGTTGCCGTTAATCAAGACAAAGAAACACATGCTACAAAAGAATCAAGTGAAGACAAACACGGTGGCGATTACGTTGATTTTGAGGAACTTGACTAACAAAACCAAAAGAAATTCTCACACTTTTGACTAATTAACTGTTGCGTTACTTCTTGTTTGTCCAATGGCGAAGAGATTGCTAGTATTATCTGATAATCTTGAAGATTTACATCCTTTCTATCCACCATCTCATGTTCATATATTGACAATCCTATTTTTTTAGCATTATCTGTTATCCATGTGAATGTTTCGTTTCTTTCTTTTAGCAATTTCGCAATTGCCTTCCCTTTTTTACCAGCACCCCAAAGAATCAACGGAATGGCTTTGTTTCTATCAATCTTTAAAAAATAATGAATTTTCAATGGGTAATAAGCCATTGGAAAATAAGTAGGATTATTTCTAGAGGTCCTAATTGAACTGTCTCGCCATAAATGAACAACATCTTTAACTGTGTTTACTTGCAGTTTAGATTCATAAATTCGAAACATTAGGTCATAATCTTCTGGTAATAATTCAGACTGAAACCCACCAATTTGTTCAAAATCATCTCTTCTCATCATCCATGCTGGTGACGGCAAAGAACATTCTAAGTAGGGGTCCTTCCACAAATTATTTGCATCCATAAGGTCATTAATCCATTGCTGATACTTTGTGAAGCCTTCTCCAATACTTCCCTCTTCTGTAAAATATGCTACTTTACCTGTGGCAACAACTCCCTTGTTACATTCAGCCTTTAACAATTCTAGTTTATTTAGAGGCATAACATCGTCGGCATCCATTCGATGAATGTAGTCGCCAGAAGACTCTTCATATGCTCGTTTTAAAGCATCTATAATTCCACTCCCAGTACTGCTAAAAACCTTAACATTCGACACGTTCTCAGCATACTCTTGCAAAATATTATAAGAATTATCTGAGCTAGAATCATCTACAGCAATTAGCTCCCATTTGGTAAATGATTGATTTAAAATCGATTGAATGCATGTCTCTAAAAAGAGTTCTGCATTTTTTACTGGCATCAGAATACTTATCAACTTTTTTTGGTCTAAAAACACAATTTTAAGTATATTTGGATTAGGACTGGAGGAGATAATTGAAAAATTCAACAGTTTATACTTTTCCGGCTTTAACCGATGCGTATAAGAACAGGCCTTAAAATCCAGACTTGTCGGTAATGACCTCGCCTCGGCGAGAGAACAATGGAAGTTCGTGACGCTGAGAAAGCCAAATCCTATTTTTTTAGGAATTTTTCAAGTATTCCAGTCCTTTTTTTATTGAATCACCCCACTTCCAACTAACTCATCCTCTTTATACCAAGCTGCAAACTGTCCTTTAGCTACTGCTTTTTTATGCTTTTCAAAGTGAATGATTAGTCCTGTATCGGTTTTCTCTAACTTGGCGTTGAACAATGTTTGTCTGTACCGAATCCTTACCTTATACGTTCTAAACTCTCCTGTTTCCATCGTGTCTTGGTCTGCCACCCAATGAATATCATCTTCCTGAATAAAAAGTCCTTTTCGGTTTAACCCGGGATGTTCTTCTCCTTCGCCAACGTACACAGTATTGGTCTCTGTATTAATTTGTATTACGAATAGTGGATTGATGTGCCCACCAATATTCAATCCCCTTCTTTGACCAATCGTATAAAAGTGAGCTCCATTGTGTTGCCCAAGAATTTTACCATCATTTTCGCTATAACTATACTCTTCGTGGTCCTCAATTGGCTGATCATAGCCTTTCCAATCTTTTGCGATTTCAACCACATTTCCTACTTTCTCTTTTAGTTTTTGCTTCAAGAAATCTGGAAGTTTAACCTTTACTATAAAACAAAGTCCTTGAGAATCTCTTTTTTCAGCGGTTATTAAATCTTGCTCTTTTGCAATTCTTCTAACTTCACTTTTCTCTAATTCTCCAATTGGAAATAGTGCTTTGCTTAACTGATGTTGATTGATTTGACACAAGAAGTAACTTTGGTCTTTGTTATCATCATTGCCTGCTAATAGCTGATACCGGTTGTTTTCATTCCCTTTTCGGCAGTAGTGGCCAGTTGCAACATAATCTGCTCCGAGTTTTTCGGCATGCTTTAGAAACGTGTCGAACTTAATTTCACGGTTGCACAAAACATCTGGATTTGGTGTTCTTCCTTGCTTATATTCATCGAACATATAGGAAACAATTCGCTCATAATATTCTGAGCTCAAATCAATGGTATGAAATGGGATGTTTAGTTTTTCTGCCACTAGTAATGCGTCTTTACTGTCTTCTTCCCAGGGACATTCATCACTTATGGTAAATTCTGTATCGTGCCAGTTTTTCATGAACACTCCAATTACGTCGTGTCCTTGCTCCTGCAATAAATATGCGGCAACTGATGAATCTACACCTCCTGACAATCCAACAACAACTTTAGCCATCGTGCTAATCTATAATTTGAATTTTATAATGAACTACCTTGCTCTCATTCTTGAGTTTTATAAGGTATGTTGAAGGTTTAATAACAGGCACGTCAATTGAATTGTTCATTATTAATCCTTCGTTCACAAACTTCCCTTGTAGGTCTACTAGTTCATAATTGCTAAATTCATTTCCATAAACAAACAGTTTTGTTCCACTTCTAACAGGATTAGGGTATACCGATACTTCTTTAGACAATGGGCGGATGCCTACTTCAAAAGCAATAGACAATTCTTTTGTAAGACTATCTGAACTGCACAAGTTAGTTGTTTTTAGCATCGCACTATAATCTCCCTTATCAGGATATTGATGAGAAGGATTTGAATCTGCCGAAACATTTCCATCACCAAATGACCATAAATGCGTTTCCGCATCTGTAGCTTCACTTGTGAAATCTACTAGAACTCCTGAAATAACTTCAGAAAATTGAGCGATTGTATTTTCAACCACAAAAATTGAATCTGACTTTTCAATACCTAAAAGACACTCATTCCCCACTGTTATTGTGAGATGATGCGTTCCACCACTAGTCCAATCTATCATAACACTTGTGTCGTTATTACCTCCGGTGATTGAACCCCCGCTTGATAACGTCCAATTATATGATTCAACATTACTTATTGAATTAATTGTGTATTCGGCCGACCCTATACATGCACTATCCTTTTGAAAAACAAAGGTAGGAGTATCTAATTGGTTTACTTTTACAAATACAGTCTTACTGACAGTATCTGACCCTATTACATTAGTAGCAATCATTTGAATTGTTTTGATACCCGAACTAGCGTAGGTTATGGTATGAGGACCAACCGTGGTGCTTGTTGCAGGAGTTGCATCTACTCCAAATACCCAAGAATAAGTAGACACACTTCCTTCGGTACTATCAGAAATTACAATGTTGTCTCCCGGACATATTACTGAATCTTCTACTGAAAATTTTGCGTCTGGTGGAGTAAGTGTACATGCACTGTTGGGAACCGCAATAATAGGCGAAGGACCACAAGGACTTGAAGCAGTTCCTTTGCTCATAATATAAACTCCTGCTTCTATATCGCTTGGAACTAAGTCTGGCTTTCGTTGTCCGCTTGATATTGAATAATGCATTAATTTAGAAGCGTCTCTCACGTGGCCAAGTTGATGCCCATGTCCTAATTCATGCGTTGCTACACTTTGAAAATCATACTGGTTTCCTGCAGGACTCCCTGTTCCATAATACCAATTATATGTACTGTCAAATTCTATGTCTAATTCTTTTACAATCCAATTTAAATCGTTTCCAAAATTGTAATAACACCCTGTATACCAGCTATAACATACACCTAGTTTGCCGTCTCCAAAATCTGTGAATCGAACTACATTTACATTGTCACTACCCACTGAATCAGTTGTTGTATTTGTACCAATAATCCAATTCATTTGCGTTTCACATCTCCACTCCTCTAGAGACCGTGTAAACGATTGAACTGGATCCGATTTTGATGCAAAATCGTTGGTCATTTGCCAGGTATAGCCTCCTACATTATTGTCATTAACATGGTCTGTCTCAAAGGCAAACGTATCCGAACCCAAAGGAAAGAATAAATTTGAATGGGCCCACTTAACGAATAAGTCATTCGTAGAATTACCCGATTCACCTAAGTTATTGGTTACACGAATTGTTCCTGTTCCAGCTCTTGAAGGAACAAACACTTTTATTTGACTGTTATTCCAAGATTGATACTGAGTAGAAACGGGAGGATAATAATAACTTCCTGATCCTGAATTAGCATCTCTAAAACCTACTTTACCTGCTCCTCTTGCAATACCAAAATTACTTCCATAAATGGTGATTAAGCTTCCTGTTCCAGACGAAACAGTATCCATACTTAATGAATCCACAATTGGGTTTGCCAAGGCACGAACTCGTTTATAAATTGCCTCTGGATTAAATGCTTTTATTTCTTGTATCGGCTCTTTCGTTATTGACTTTAATGTTTGATATAAATCCCCAGAAATTGACGCATAATTCGTGCTGTAATCAAATGCTACCACATCTTCTAAATCGTATTTAATAAACGATTGAACTGACGCTACAGGTTTAAATAAAGCACCTACTTGATCTATATTAAAGTTTGTTTTTTGCAAAAGAAATATTCCAGTCTCTTGATTTTCTAATTCCAGGGATGGAGAAACATGTAATTTATCTAGTCCAACTGTGCCTCCTTCTGTAACTACAGTAATTGTTGAAGGTGCTTGTCCTTTAAATGATCGGTAAACCTCTATTCGGTTAAGAGTATATATTAATCTGTGATTTTTGTCCCAGGTAGATTGCTGAGACACCACTTTTCCTTCAATTACATGTGTGCTGTTATCAACTCTTTTTTCAAGCGACCAAGGGTCAATCATGCATTGAGAAAATGCAATAAGACTATACAATACTGTTAGGACTAAGAATAAGCTTTTTTTCATTTGAATTTAGTAATGTTGAGCGGCCTATTCATATAACTTACAGTTTTTAAACTGACTTAAAGGCCTAATTTTGAAAACAAATTTATACAGAAACCTAAGGTAGAACAATATAATATTAACATTTGCAATAATTTGGAACACAGTAATAAACTTACAATTGGAATTTTAGGCGGAGGCCAGCTTGGAAAGATGTTATTTGAAGCCGGTTCACCGTTAAATAATAGCTACGTGTTTTTAGAATCTTCAAGCACTTGTCCCGCATCATTAGTTTGTAGTAACCAAGTAGTTGGAAGCCTAATGGATGGCAATAAAATAGCTGAGCTAGCAGAAAAGTGCGATGTGATTTCATATGAAATAGAACATGTAAATATTGACGCCTTAGCTAAGCTAGAGGAAAATAAGAAAGCTGTCTTTCCAAAATCGGAGGTTCTAAAAACAATACAAGACAAGGGGCTTCAAAAGCAATTTTATAGTAAGAACAATATTCCAACGTTGGAATATGTAGTTTCTTCTTCTAATGAACTTAAAGAAAATGTTCTTAACTGGCCTGATTCAACCTTCGTTTTGAAGCATCGCAAAGGCGGTTATGACGGAAAGGGCGTTCAAGTGTTAACTAAATCGAAGTTTGCATCTTTATGGGATTCTAATGATGATTCTATCAAAAATGATTCTGGTTTTGTTATTGAAAAGTTTGTTGAAGAAGTAACAGAGGTGGCCGTAATTGTAGGTGTAGCTCAAGACGGATCCATAAATAGTTATAACCCTTGTGAAATGGTTTTTGATCCTGCATCCAATCTTATGGATTACCTAATTGCTCCAAGTAGCCTCTCTGCAGGTATAAACACACAATGTCAAGATATTGCTACCAATGTAGTTCAGCTATTTAACAGTCCAGGTTTGTTTGCTGTTGAGTTGTTTATAGACCGCCAAAACAATGTTTTTGTAAATGAAATAGCTCCACGACCACATAATAGTGGACATCATACGATAGAGTCGTGTATCACCTCACAATACGAACAGCTCAATAGAATATTATTAAATCAACCTCTGGGAGATACTCGTCTTATGTGTCCGGCAGCAACCTGCAATATCGTTGGTCCTGCTGATGTTTCCGGAGAGTATGAAATTGATAACTTAAATAAAATATTGTCAATTTCTGGAGTTTATATCCATATGTATGGCAAGTCAACTACTTCTCCATTTAGGAAGTTAGGGCATTTTACTGTTTTGTCTGAAACAAGAGAAGAAGTAGTGAGCAAAATGAAACAAGTAAAAGAACTACTAAAAATAAAAAGCATTTAATTTGAACTAGCAATGGCAGATGTATTAATAATAATGGGGTCTGACTCCGATTTAAAAGTAATGTCTGAAGCTGCATTAGTATTAGATGCACTTCAAATTGAATATAATTTAACAGTTGTTTCGGCACATCGAACGCCAGACAGGATGTACTCCTTTGCTAAAGAAGCTTTGGATAATGGTTACAAGCTAATAATAGCTGGAGCTGGAGGAGCTGCACATTTACCAGGAATGGTTGCCTCATTAACTCCTCTGCCGGTAATTGGTGTCCCTATAAAATCTAGTAACATGAGTGGTATTGATTCTTTGTATTCCATAGTACAAATGCCTCCTGGAATTCCAGTAGCAACTATGGCAATAAACGGAGCAAAAAATGCTGGTATTCTTGCGGGTAAAATGATAGGTGCTCACCAACCAATCGTTATGGAACGTGTAGTAAAGTACACTTCAAATATGGAAACTACGGTGTTGGAAAAAGCAAAAAAATTAGAGTCTCAAGGATTTAAGGATTACCTTAAAGGTATGTAATGATTAGAGTAGACAATTGCCTTGTCTCGGAGGATGTGATCGAGAAAGCGTTTAGTTGTGATGTTTCTGCATGCAAAGGTGTGTGCTGTATAGAAGGTGATGCTGGTGCTCCTCTTGAGGCAGATGAAGTAGCTACTATAGAGAAAAACCTGGACTTCATAAAACAAGAAATGGATCAAGAAGGTCTTAAAACGCTTGAAAGAAATGGAAGCTCAGAACACGATTCATTTGATGGCATGCTTGTTACTACCTGTAAACCAAATAAGGAATGCGTATTTGTAGTTAGAAAAGATGGTATTTTAAACTGTGCAATTGAAATTGCAAACACAAAGAATTCATTTAATTTTCCTAAGCCAATAAGTTGTCATTTATATCCGGTACGAGTAAGCAAATACAGTGATTATTACGCATTAAATTATCATCGATGGAGTATTTGTGCAGACGCTTGTGTTAAAGGAAAGAAAGATGATACACGTGTATATCAATTTGCTCAGCACGCGTTAGAAAGAAAATTTGGTAAAGATTGGTATAAACAACTGGAATCAGCTGTAAAAGAACACTTTAATAAGTAGGCGTTTTACCTTTAATAGATACTAGTTTGCCCTTGTAGTATGTTTTCATTCTGGCAATAACGCCATTGCCATCCCACTCCTCATAAACACCATCCATTTCTCCTGCAACGTAGTTAACGTTCATTTTCTTGGTGCCATTTGGCCAATACTGAATTGACCTACCGTTCAATTTCCCTTGATTGTAAAGAGAAACTTCTTTGATTTTACCAGAAGCATAATAAGATTTGTAAATGCCATGAACGTGACCTTCTGAATAATTCAATTCGGCATATCCATCTGCTTCTTTTTTCTTTAGAAGACCTGAAAACGGCATTCCACCCAGGTAAAGATAATTGTCTTTTACTTGTAAATCCTCTTTGATTTCGGCGTAGTTTGTGGTCATAAGTGCCCGTTGTGGTTTCACAAAATAAGGGATTTAAACAATAGAAACAAAATTTATCCACAAATGTGGATATCCGTATAACAAAAAAGACCCACGTAAGGTGGGCCTTTCAAATCTTAAATTTATGAATATTAACTACAACCAGTTGTAGTTCCGCAGTTGGTACAAAGGTGACAAGTACCGTTTCTTATTAAAGCTAAACTACCGCAATTTGTACAAGGTAATGCATCTGAAGAAGTGCCTGTTGGTTGAACAGTCATTTTTTGAACAACACC
Organism: uncultured Bacteroidia bacterium; assembly: GCA_965366305.1. Taxonomy (GTDB): domain Bacteria; phylum Bacteroidota; class Bacteroidia; order NS11-12g; family UBA9320; genus UBA9320. Next base: position 15,590 of record CBDUEX010000003.1, read on the forward strand.
TGCTTTTTGAGGTTCTACTTTAGTTTTAACCACTGTAGTGCTCGCTGGTTTTGCTTCTTCTGTTGAACTTTGAACCACATCGTCTTCTTTCTGTTCGGTAGGTTTGATATGAACTAAATCTGTTCTGTTCAAGTATTCAAATCCTAACAATCTAAAGATATAATCAATAATTGAAGTAGAGTTTTTAATGTTTGGATGACCTTCTACCATTCCACTTGGTTCAAATCTAGTAAAGGTGAACTTACTTACATATTCATCTAAAGGAACACCATATTGTAATCCTATAGAAACAGCGATGGAGAAGCAGTTCATCAGCGATCTGAATGTTGCTCCTTCACGATGCATGTCAATAAATATTTCACCTAAAGTACCATCGTTATATTCTCCTGTTCTCACAAATAATGTTTGACCTCCAACTTTCGCTTTTTGAGTAAAACCTCTTCTTTTCCAAGGAAGTCTTTTGCGTTCAACGATACTTGACAATTGACGCATAAACTCTGTGCTTTTTGAATTATCTAATATTTTTTGAGCTGCTTCTAACACTTGTTCTTGAGTTAGTTCATCAATGCTTAATCCTGCTGCAGAGCCTAAAACACTATCTACTGCTGAAATTACATCTTCTTCTTTTACATCAGACTTGTTGCTTAATGGTTGTGATAATTTACAACCATCTCTGTACAATGCATTAGCTTTTGTACCAAGTTCCCAGCTCATTTGGTAGCACGATTTAATATCTTCTACTGTTGCTTCGTTTGGAAGGTTAATTGTTTTAGATATCGCTCCAGATAAAAACGGTTGTGCTGCAGCCATCATTCTAATATGACCATGAGCATGGATGTATCTTTCTCCTATCTCACCACATTTGTTTGCACAATCAAAAATTGGAAGGTGCTCTTCTTTAAGGTTTGGAGCTCCTTCAACAGTCATTGTTCCACATACATAATCGTTTGCTTCTGCAATCTCTTTCTTGCTAAACCCTAATGATCTTAATAAGTTGAATCCTTCTGAATTGTATTGCTCAGCTGTAAAGCCAAGTCGTTGCATTGTATCTTCACCAAGTGTCCACTGATTAAACGCAAAACTTATTTCAAATGCTGAAGCCAAAGCTCCTTCAATCTTCTCTAAATCTGATTCATTGAAGCCTTTTGATCTTAATGTAACATGGTTAATTGAAGGTGCACCATCAAGTGAAGCATATCCTTTCGCATAATTAACAATTGCAGATATTTCATCTTCTGAATAACCTAAATTATGTAACGCTAAAGGAACTGATTGATTAACGATTTTAAAGTATCCGCCACCAGATAATTTTTTAAACTTCACAAGAGCAAAGTCTGGTTCAATTCCTGTGGTATCACAATCCATAACTAGACCAATAGTACCTGTTGGAGCTATTACAGTAGTTTGTGCATTTCTATATCCGTATTTTTCACCCCATTGTACTGCTTTGTCCCAATTTCCTGTAGCTGAGCTTAACAAATAATCTGGGCAATAGGCTGGATCAATTCCAACTGGTTTTATACTCAAACCATCGTATTCATCTAAGTTATAAGCAGCATATCTATGGTTCTTCATAACGCGAAGCATGTGCTTTTCGTTTTTCTTGTACTGTTTAAACGCACCCATGAAACTTGCCATTTCTGCTGATGTTGCATAAGCGGTTCCAGTTAGGATAGCTGTTACAGCACCCCCAATTGCGGTTGCTTCTGGGCTATGGTAAGGAATTCCTGAAACCATAAGCACTGAACCTAAATTTGCATAGCCAAGGCCTAATGTTCTGTACTCATAAGATAAACGAGCAACTTCTTTACTTGGAAACTGAGCCATCGCTACTGAAATTTCAAGTACTACTGTCCAAAGTCGTGAAGCATATTCAATAGCCTCCACATCAAATTTAGACTCATCTTCATTGAAATACTTTCTTAAGTTTAATGATGCTAAGTTACAAGCTGTATTGTCTAAGAACATGTATTCAGAACAAGGATTAGATGCATTAATCTGTCCTCCTTCTGGGCATGTATGCCATTCGTTTATGGTTGTATCAAATTGTACTCCTGGATCTGCACAAGCCCAAGCTGCAAATGAAATGTCATCCCAAACTTTATTTGCTGGAACGCTGTCAATTACTTTCCCAGAGCTTCTTGAGATTAATTCCCACTCTCCGTCGGTTTTAAGAGCTTCAAAAAACTTATTAGGTATACGTACTGAATTATTCGAGTTCTGTCCTGAAACGGTTTGATATGCCTCCCCTTCGTAGTCTGAAGCATAACCCGCATCAATAAGTGCTTTTACTTTCTTTTCTTCATTCTTTTTCCAGTTGATAAAAGACATGATTTCTGGATGGTCTAAATCAAGACATACCATTTTAGCTGCCCTTCTAGTAGTTCCACCAGATTTAATTGCACCTGCAGCTCTATCTCCAATTTTAAGGAAACTCATTAAGCCGCTTGAATATCCTCCGCCACTAAGTTTTTCGTTTGCTCCTCTAATTGCTGAGAAATTTGTTCCAACACCTGAGCCATATTTGAAAATTCTTGCTTCACGAACCCAAAGGTCCATGATACCGCCTTCGTTTACCAAATCATCGTCAACCGATAAAATGAAACAAGCATGTGGTTGTGGTCTTTCATAGGCAGATGTTGATTTTTTCACAGCACCTGTCTCATGATCAGAATAATAATGACCTTGTGCTTTTCCTGTAATTCCGTAACTGTTATGTAATCCTGTATTAAACCATTGAGGGCTATTAGGTGCCGCCATTTGTCCTAGAATACTGAAAACTAGTTCGTCGTAAAATACTTGAGCGTCTTTTTTAGATGCGAAGTAACCATAACGCTCTCCCCATGTTTTCCAGCAATCTGCTAATCTATGGGCTACTTGCTTTACAGAAGTTTCACTTCCAAGCGTTCCATCTTCTTGAGGAACACCTGCTTTTCTAAAATATTTTTGAGCTAAGATGTCAGTAGCAACTTGAGACCAATCTTTTGGTACTTCTACATTTTCCATTTTAAACACCTCATCACCTGCAGGGTTTTTAATTACAGAAGTTCTGTATTCATATTTATATTGCTCCGTAGGTAATACCCCCTCTTTGGTATTAAATCTCTTAAACTTTAATGCGTTTTTGTTGTACTGTGGCTTATTGCTAATTCGTGTCAGTTTTTGGTTTATTAATCTATTTTATCTTGTCTCCGCTTAAAAAAAAATATAGCGAGTTTTTCGTCAAAAATATGCTCTTAAGCTATTATGATTTAGGTGGCTTTTTCCACACTTCAACATTAAAGTTTTTCAATTGACTTATTTTTAAGAGATTTGCGTTGTTGATAACAAAAAAATGAGGGTAATAATGTGGAAAACAACAACACTTTTTAACCCTTTCTAATACCTTTGTTCACAAATTGCAGACTATTAGCATCTTACATCACATATCGCAAAACTCTACCATTCAGAATAAAATGTTGGCAGTACTAATTGACCCGGACAAGTCGTCTGACAGTCAACTAGATATGTTGTTTGACAACCCCAATTTTGAAAAAGTTGACTTTGTGTTTGTTGGAGGGAGTTTGGTTACAGACGGAAGCATGAATTCGTGTTTGAAGAATATTAAAAACAGAACAAAAAAGCCTGTTATTATATTTCCCGGCAGCCCAAATCAAATTGATAATTTAGCAGATGGAATACTCCTTTTATCTTTAATAAGTGGTAGAAATCCAGACTTGCTTATTGGAAGACATGTTGAGTCCGCATTTAAACTTAAAAGATCGGAACTTGAAATTATGTCAACTGGATACATTTTAGTTGATGGAGGTAGAACTACCACTGTTTCTTACATCAGCGGAACACTGCCTATTCCGCAAGATAAAATTGGAATTGCTGCATCAACTGCACTTGCCGGTTGTATGCTCGGAAATCAGCTTATATACCTAGATTGCGGTAGTGGAGCTCTTCAACATGCATCGCCTAAATTAATTGGTGCTGTAAAAAATGAAGTGGACGTTCCGTTAATTGTTGGTGGCGGTATAAAATCTAAAGAAGATGCCTTAGCTGTTTTTAAAGCTGGAGCAGATGTTGTAGTTGTTGGTAACAAGCTTGAAGATAACCCTTACTTCTTAGATGAGCTTATTGAAGCAAAAGAAATGGCTATGCTTGATCTAATTCAAACACCGTAATTTCAGGTAAAAAACCTACTCTTCCGGGATACCCTAAGTATCCAAAACCTCTGTTTACATAAAGATACTTTCCTTCTTCCTGGTATAGGTCTGCCCATTCTGGATATTGGTACTTTACTGGACTCCATTTATAAAAAGAAGTATCGATTCCAAATTGCATGCCATGTGTATGTCCCGAGAACATTGCATCAATGTCTGGATAATCTGCTAAAACTTCCGCTCTCCAATGGCTTGGGTCGTGTGAAAGTAACAGCTTGTTTTCAATATTTTCAACTCCTCTGTGCGCTAATTTTAAGCTCCCGTATTTAGGAAACCTTGCATGAGCACTCCAGTTTTCAACTCCCAAAATTCCTAACTCAGCACCCTCTTTTTCTATTACTTTGTTCTCATTCATTAACAAATTCCATCCCATATCTCGATGGTGTTTCTTTAAGTTCTCTAGATTCTTCTCTTTCGTTAATCCACTTTTGTCTGGCCAAGAGACGTAATCTCCATAATCATGGTTTCCTAAAACAGAATAAACACCGTGTTCTGCTTTTAGTCTCCCAAACATTTCTTTATATCCTTCAAATTCATCTGCCGAATTGTTGACTAAATCGCCGGTAAAGAATATTGCATCAGGTTTTTGTTCTAGAATTAAATCTATGCCTTTATTCACCGCATCCTTATTCCAAAAGCTGCCACAGTGAACATCTGAAATCTGAACAATTTTGAATCCCTTAAAAGCATTGGGTAAGTTTTTCAATTTGAGCGTTCTTGTAGTCACTTGGTAGTTGTGAGCTCCTCTAACTATTCCATAAACTAGTCCGCTAAATAATGTACCTGCTACCAGTGCTCCTGCAGTTACAATGAAGTCTGAACGGCTAATTGTTTTTGCTGTTGGAGAACTCGAAATTTTATCTCCCGAAAACCTTAAAAGGCGAACAACATCATCAATTATCATAAAGGCCAACCATGAAATCTTTGCTATTACTACCCCAAAAAGAATGGAGCCTGCCCACATTAACACTTTGCTCTTTCGAGGATCCGGAGATGTATATAATGTGCCAATAATCAAGCCGAGTAGAATTATTGGAATTGCCCAATAAATGATATTTAAGACAACTTGATAGTTTGGTAACCACTTTTTTGTGATTAATCTAAATCCTTGAAATACATATAAATCTATTCCTAGAAATACTATAAACACAACACTTGCAGTTACTAATCTTTGCATATTTAATTAAAACGAATTCGATATTCTTTTGTTTTTTTTGCTAAATATCTATGCAATTGATAGAATTACTTTTTAATTCGCCAAACAATTGAATAAGAGGTCGCGTTAAGTGATAGAAGGAATTATGACTCTAGAAGAACAGATTAAACAAAAATCATTTTCAAGCGAAGCAGAAAAAGCTATCGTTAATATCAGTTTTACACACAGTTATTTGGCTGGCTTGTTAAACTCTGCACTTAAAGAATATAACGTTTCTGTGCAGCAATTTAATGTGCTTAGAATTCTAAAAGGTCAGCATCCAAAACCAGTAAGCGTAAATGACATTACTGATCGAATGATCGACAAGATGTCTAATGCTTCACGGCTAGTAGAGAAGCTACGTTTAAAAGGCTTTATACAAAGAGACAAGTGTAGTTTTGATAAACGGCAAGTGGATGTGAGTATTACAGAATCTGGAATCTCATTACTTAGCGAGCTAATTTCACACCACAATCATGTTACCCCTGAAGAATATCAGCAACTTAATAAGCTGCTTGACAAAATTCGAAAATCTAATTAAAGTTGGGGAATAATTAGTCTAGCTTCTGTAAAATGAGCCACAGAAAAATATCCAATTCCACCGTTTGATATATTATCATTTGGATTTGCAGGAGGTGGATCGAAAGGCGAACCAGATCTATTTAGTTGAGCCTCTAAATCAATGATAAACTGATAATACTGTGGGCTTAAATTATATTGTTCTACCCTTATAGTATCGCCAACATCCACCCTAAACGGATATGGGCGAGGAATAATTCCTCTTGCTATTCCACCAAGAAGATCGTTTACATCAATCGATTGGTTTATTGTAGTGTATCGTTCTTGTAAAACTTCCACAAATAACTATCTCCTTTGTACTCGTTTTCTTTTCCTTGGATAAAGACATAAATCCCTGCTTCAATAAATCCATTATTGTCGGGTAAATTATAAGAGGCAATGGTGTCTATTGGAAAACCGTTTGCAAGCACTTCAGAGGCTTCATAGATCTCTCCTTTGTAATTTATAGAGAGGGTGTATGTTTCTCCAACCAGGCACTCCATTGAGTCTTGAGAGACAAACATTCCTGTATCGGTATAAACAAGCGTTTCATTAGAACCGTCTGTGCCCGAAATAACAACAACAGCGGATGCAATTCCTTCAATTGTAGATTGATCAAAATAAGGTTGAGACAGGGATAATCGAACTCGCCACAAATCCTTTTTATTGGTAATTTGACTTTCAACTACTAAAACAGGATCTCCTGAAGGAATTTCTAAGTCCACTATTTTTTCGCAAGCAGCAAACGCAAACAGTCCGATTATTAAGTATAAAATATTTAGTTTCTTCATCTGTTAAAATTCAAAGTTCCAAGTTATTGCAGGTATAATTTTAAATAATGTAGTTTGAAAAGCCGCTGTTTCGCCAACTTTTGCTCCTGGGTTTTTCTCCAAATCCGATTCTTCTACTACATCGAAATAAATAGCATAGGGGTTTTCTCTATTGTATAGGTTATATACCGAAAAGTTCCAGTTGCTTTTAAATCGCTTGTCTGGCCTTTCTTTCGACTTTATGGTAACCCCAATATCTGCCCTGTGGTAAGCTGGAATTCTATAATTATTTCGCTCATCACCATATAAAGGTGTCCATTTTCCATTGTAATAAAATTTCCCTACTGGAGTCGT
>CBDUEX010000004.1:0-22410 GCA_965366305.1 uncultured Bacteroidia bacterium
AACACACTCTAAATACAATCCCTCATACTTCGGAACAATATTTAGATAAACGTTGGTTGTCATATTTTGATCCCGAATGACTAAATTAAATCAAACAGATTCTAACAAGCTAGTCGGTTTATTGCGTGGTGAAGTTGGAGAAATTATTGAAGCCTGGATTTTACTGAGGTATTATGATGATAAAGCATATCAAATGCAATCACATGATATAATCGCGGATTGTAATAACCAGGAGTATTTAATAATTAACAAAACGCGAAAAATATTCAGCAACGATATAATTCAAAGTCTATCTGAATTATCATCTTCGTCATACGGACAACTAAATTTCAATTTTGCAGGAGATAAATTGAAGGTAGACAAGAGCGAGATTAAGAATTTCACAAAATACATTAAGGATAATAATATAGAATATAAAAGGAACAATAATATTTCACATAAAAAGGTTTCACCTCTGTGGAATCATACTGACCCAAATCCTCATATTTCAAGACCAACAATGCGTAGAGCCATAGGTATGGTCATTAAAATAATGAAAAGTATAGACCATGCACATTACGGTGACGATTACAAAAAAATATGGAAGTTAGAACGAGAAAAGCGATATAAGCTTGGGATGGTTGCTTCTGCAAAATATCTTATGTTACCGTTAAGTGTCGGAATTAGAAAATAATTACAGCAGCCAACAAAACCTAAACGCCATTGCCCTTGCTCCGATTCAACAATCCTGGCCATAAATGGCATATAAAATAATAACTTTGAAAACAAGACGCTATTTGGTGGAAGGCAACAGCGTTTAGCCGCAGCCCGTTAGGCAAACACGCTAGCTAAACCATTGTTTTACAAATGCTGCATCCTTAATCTTGTCTTCTAATCCTTGACTAATCAATTCTTTTACAAGTTTTGTATTTCTAGCTCCTTTTGATTGAGCTTCAGCATAAGGAACATTAGTGAATGTAACCATTTCATACTGAGATTTAAACAATTCTGGATGCAATTCGCATAGCTCATGCTCTATCTTTTTGTAATGTAAAAATTCTTCATCACCCACAAGATCACTCATTTCGGTAAAGTTTTGTATGGCTAAATCTGCAATGGCATCCGCATTAGGTTTTCTGCTAATTTGGTAAGCATCCATTGCTTTATCCCAGTCACCATATTTATCTAAACATTCAGCCAGTATTACGCAATCTTCGAATGCACAATTCATTCCTTGACCATAAAAAGGCACAACAGCATGACATGCATCTCCAATTAACGTTGCTTTTCCTTTGTTCCAAGGATAACATCTTATAGTAACCAAACTACCCATTGGGTTTGTTTTAAAATCCTCAATCAAATCTGGCATAAGAGGAACGGCATCTTTAAAATAGGTATTGAAAAAGTTTAAAATATCCTCATCCGTTTTAATGTTTGCAAAGCTGTTTTCTCCTTTTGGAGGCATAAACAGTGTGCATGTAAATGTTTTATCTGGATTAGGGAGAGCAATCATCATAAACTTCCCTCTTGGCCAAATATGCAGTGCATTTGGATCAATAGCGAACTCACCATTTACCGGTTCAATACACACCTCCTTATAACCAGCATTGGTGTAATGTTGAGAGTAATTAAACATTGATGTCTTCATCATTTTCTGACGCACGGCACTAAACGCCCCATCACTACCAAGTATGTAATCCGACTTAACTTCGATGCGTTCGCCCGATGTTTCGTCCTTGAACCAACAAATACCTTTATTTAAGTCAACGTTCATACATTTCATATTGAAATATTGATGAACGTTTTCATTTTCATCGGCCAATTTTAATAATTGAACATTTAAATGAGCTCGAGAAACAGAATTAATATGTTGCCCTTCTTTTCCATACGGTTGATACGCCAATTCTCCCTGCTCATTGTGCATCATTCTTCCGTTCATAGGAATGGCTTTTTCTATAATTGCCTGGTCTAAGCCTACTATTTCTAAAGCACGCAAACCACGAGTTGACAATGCTAAATTTATAGATTTCCCTGCAGGAATTTCAACATTCCTCATGTCAGGTCTGCGTTCATAAATACTCACCTTATATCCTCGCTTAGCCAAGTATATTGCTACAAGTGAACCAGCTAAACCTCCTCCTACTAATGTTATTGACTTCATTGATCTTTTCTAATTTTTACTCGAACTGTCCTAATTACCGCTCATTATAATTGCCAAATGTAGCACACTAACCATTTATTATAGATATTTGTTTCATTCTAAATTGATGGTTAAAGAAGAAATTCTACTTATTGCTAACCCCCAAGCTTGCGGTGGTAAGGCCAAAATTGTATTTGAAAATTACGTCAAATTTTTGAAAAAAAACCAAGTGGCTTTTTTCCCATATAAAACAACTCTGGATAACAACAGGGAGTCAATCTCTACTCTTATTAAACTTAAAAATTTTAAAACCATTAGCATTATAGGTGGAGATGGCACCATAAACATTGCCTTAAACTCATTGCCTAATCTTGATTTTAACATCCACATTATCCCTGCTGGAACGGGAAATGATATTGCAAAAATGATTTACAAGGAGATTAATATGAATCATATTTTTAACATGATTCTCAATCCAATAAAAGATTATAAAATGCTTGATATCTGGAAATGCAATCAACGGAGGTTTTCGAATGGATTTGGAGCTGGTTTTGATGGTTTAGTTGCACATCGCATGCATAAGAAAAGTTACCTTTTCCCAATTTCCTTAAAGTACTACTTTGAAGTTTTACGGATTATATTTACTTACAGAAGCAAAACCATAGAGATAAATGGTATTGAAAGTCCTCTTTTTATGGTTTCAGCCGCGAATGGACGAGTATATGGATCAAGTTTTAATGTAGCACCAAAAGCTATAATAGACGACGGATTACTAGAAATTGTAAAAATTAAAAAAGTACATCTTTTTTGGAGATTACTTTATTTGCCAAGAGTTCAGAAAGGAAGTCATTTAGAATTAAAAGTGGTTGATTATGAACGCGACAATAAAATTACCCTGTCAAGCAAAGAAAAATTTCATGCCCATTTAGATGGGGAGCCTATTTTAGAAAGTGTATACCACATCACTTTTGATGGCAAAATTCGTGTCTTTGCCTAGGCTGGAGTTTTTCTCCATTTCCACCAGAAAAAGCAAGAAATTAAAATTATGAGTATGGCAATGAATTGTGAATGCGACAATAAGCCACCAAACAAAAATCCTCTTGCATCATCTCCTCTAAACAATTCAACAATGCTCCTACCAACGCCGTACATCATCAAATAGATTAGAAACAATTGCCCTTCAAATTTTTGTTTCTTTTCGATATAATACACCGTTACTAATATCACTAAGTTCACTACAATATCAAAAAGTTGAGTAGGATACAATGGTACATTCTTAGGATTAGCTAAGCTATCTGGATGGGTAAAGGTGACTCCTAAAAATGAATCACAAACTTTTCCATGGCAACAACCTGCCATAAAACAACCAATTCTACCTATGGAATGAACAATAGGTCCTGCGAATGCTAATACGTCTAAGAAGGGCCTCACTTTAACTTTCTCTTTCTTCAACCACCAAATGATGGTTGGAATTGCAAATATGAGTGAACCATAAAAAACAAAACCTCCTCTCATCGCCCTAGCTATAAGTGATGGATCGCTGATGTATTTATCAATATCTTCCAAGAAGAAGAATATTTTACCTCCAACAAACGAAGCTAAAATAACCCACATAAATAAGCTGGATAGCTTGTCCGAATCAAGCCCAAGTTTCCTTGATTTTCTTAACGCAACATAAAATGCCGCTAAGATTCCCAAAGCAATCATAAAACCATAACTATAAACCGTAATGTGTGCTGGTAAAAATCCTTGTAGAAATTCTGGTACGGGAATGCTAAATATCTTTGGAAACATACGCTAATTGTAGAGCCAAAAATAGCTATTCTGAAGCATTAACATCAATGGAATCTTTTAAATAAGCTTCATTATACTCTCTTCCTTTCCAAACACTTTTAAAAGGCAGTACAAAAAATACCGCAGTAACTACTGTATTTAAGATCACATAAACTTCATAGAATAATAAGTGCAATAAGCTAAATGGCCGCTGTTCGGTTTTAATACATAAGCTGTAAATAAAGGCACTTTGCAATAGAAATTTAAATCCCCAAAACAACATGGCAGCTTCATAGTCTAAAAAAAACAAGAGCAGCAAAGCAGGAATAAATAGGCCATAAAGAATTATCATGGTCTTCCAATTAAGAGGCAATTCTTTAGCTCCAATTAACCAACGTTTTCGTTGATGAAGCATTTCTTTTATACTTGGAATATACCAGGCCAACCCCAAGCAATTCGAACTCATTTCAGTTTTCCATTTCCAATTTCTACTGGTTACTTCCTTAAAAAGCTTATAATCTTCAGTAATTGAAAAATCAATGTTTTCATAACCTCCTGTTTGCCAATACGCTTCGGCTCGAACAGCCATGTTGTTGCCAACACTTGTGCAACCTACACCTGCATTTGCAAAAGCTTTTATGTATCCCATAAAATGTAGCCAATCCATGGCCTGTAGTGTTGCAAAGCTTCCACCTCGTTCGCACATTGTAGTGCCCGATACAATCCCAACATCATCCTTAAACTCATTAAGGAGTGCCAGAATCCAGTTCTTTGGCAATTGAACATCTACATCAGTAATAAAGAAAAATTCACCCGTAGCACGGTGTGCTAATTGCCCAAGTACATTTGCCTTTCCCCGTCCTTTTCCCACCGTTTTATCAATTTGGTACAAGGTAAATTCAGGCTTGTTTTGAATAAATTGTTCTACCAATTGAGCAGTGTTGTCTGTGCTTGCATCGTTTCCGATGAGTACTTCTATTTTGTCTTTTGGGTAATTTAACTTTTCAATTGATTCTAAGCTGCGAATAATCAGTTCCTCTTCGTTTCGAGCGGCAAGTAAAATAGATACTTTCTTATAGTGCTTTGGTTCTGATACCTGTTTTGGTTTGAATAACAAAATACTGACCAATGAAAAGAGTTGGATACCGAAAAAGGCAATTAAAATTAACGAAATTCCGGCATAGAGCACCATTTTTATAATTAAAACTGAACTCACAATTTATCCATTTTGTAACCTTTATCTTTTAAAAAAGAAAGGTAGTCAGGCAAGAGCATTTTTAAGTTCTTTTCTGCCTTTTCAGAATCATGAAATACGGCTATACTCCCTGCAACTGTTTTGTTTCTGATTCTGCGTTGAGCTTCATTGATATCCAATCTTTTTTGGTAATCCCTACTCAACACATCCCACATAACAATATCATATGCTCCAAGTTGTTTTATGGATTTGATGTTTATGCGACCATAGGGTGGTCTAAATAGTCGTTGCTCAGGAATATGCTTATCGCACATTCTAATTTCTTCGATATATGCAGCGTCGGTCATCCCAAATCCTTTTACATGATGTTGGGTGTGATTTCCAATTGCGTGACCTCTACTTTGAATTTCTTGAATTAACTCTGGATATTTCTGTGCGTTGTCTCCTACTACGAAGAAAGTTCCTTTTGCTCCAACTCGATCAAGTTGATCTAATACCCAAGGAGTAATTTCCGGATGAGGTCCGTCGTCAAAAGTGAGATAAACCGAATTATCCCCTCCAGGTTTTCTCCAAACCAATTGTGGTAGAATGCGTTTATTGATGTGATACCAGAAATTCAATTGTGTGCAAATCTACTCAATCCATAATTATGGTAGGTTAATCGAAGCTCGAAATTGAATTGACATATGCACACTAATTTTACCCTTTATAAACTTCACCGGTATGCGAACATTGTTTTATTTCCTTTCAATTGGCTTTTTCTTTACTAGTTTCGGTCAATCTTCAAATCTTTGGTCACTGCAAAAATGTGTTGATTATGCTCTTGAGAATAACATTACCATACTTCAGAATCAGGTTCAAGGTGAGATTATAGCTAATAACCTAACACAAGCTCAAATGAGCAGGCTACCCAGCTTAAATGGTAGTGGAAGTCACAACTACAATAATGGTAGATCGATTGACCCTTTTAGTAACTCATTTGTAAATCAAACCATTCAATCCAATAGCTTTTCCTTAAACACTGGTGTTTTGCTTTACGGAGGCAATCAAATAAACAATAGTATCAAGCAAACCAAGGTTTCAAAACTGGCCAATGATAAGAGTGTAGAAGTTGTAAAAAATCAAATTGCACTTTCAGTAGCATCCACCTATTTGCAAATACTACAGGCTGAAGAAAATCTTAAGATAGCAAAAAAACAGGAAGAACTAACTGAAAGTCAACTTAATAGAGCTAAAAAACTTGTTGCAAGTGGCACTACAAATCAAGGTACAGTTTTAAATTTACAAGCCCAACTTGCCAATGACAAGGTACAATCCATCAATGCAGAAAATCAGATACAACTGGCTTACAATGCAATGATTAATTTACTGCAATTAGACACGGATACACCATTCGAAATAGAAGCGATATCAATTGAAGAATTACCTGTAATGCCCGAAGAATCTGTTGCAGAACTCTATCAATTGTCTTTAGGCAACTTGCCAGAAATAAAACAAGCGGAACTAACCATAACTCAAAGTCAACTAGGAGAAAAAATTGCAGGATCAAGCTTGCTCCCTAGTTTATCTGCATACGGTAATATGAATACCGTTTATTCAGAAAGTGGTGTTGAAGCAACGTATCTTGGAATAGTTCCTGAACTTATTGGGGTAACTGAAAATACTCAAGAAAAGGTGTATGGGGCCACTCCTCAATTCGCATACAACACCCAAAGCTTTGGAAATCAACTCAATAACAACTTGGGTCAATCAGTAGGATTATCATTGTCTGTGCCTATTTTTAATGGATACAGGAATAAAACATCAGTTGAAAATGCCAAGCTATCTACTACTATTAGTGAGCTTAGTTTAGAGAACACTAAGAATCAATTGAAAAATGACATCACAACGGCATACACCAACTTAAAAGGAGCAAAAAGCAGGTATGAAGCAGCAGCTTTGAGTGAAACTGCACAGCGATTAAATTTCGACTTTAATGAAAAACGATTTGATGCAGGGCTTACAAATAGTGTTGAACTTTTGGCCGCCAAAAACCAATGGTTTCAATCGCAGCTTCAACTAAACAATGCAAAGTACGAATACTTGTTTCGAAATTCGATTATAGAATTTTATAAAGGAAACAAACTTAAATTATAACTGAAATGAGCAAAAAAAATATACTAATCGCAGCCGGTTTAATAATCGTTGTTGTAGCCTTAATTCTTATTGGTAAGAATCGAAAAAAAGGCGAAATGGAAGTGAATGTTACGCAAGTAGAAAAGCGAACAATTATATCCACTGTATCTGCCAATGGTAAAATAAGACCAGAAGCTGAGGTTAAAATAAGTGCAGATGTTTCTGGGGAAATCACCCAACTCTATGTACAAGAAGGTGATACTGTAAAAGAAGGTCAACTGCTACTCAAAATCAACCCAGACTTATACGTAACTTCTCGTGATCGAGCTCAAGCAGGATTAAGTAGCTCGCAATCCAGTTACAAATCTACACAGGCTCAACTTACCCAGGCTCAATCGCGGTTTAACGAACAAAAATCGAGTTATGAACGAAGTAAAAATTTGTACAATGACAAAGTAATTAGCCAGGCAGAGTTTGATGCAGCTAATACCGCATTTGAAGTGGCACAAAGTGAAGTTAAAGCAGCCAAAGAAAGATTACAGGCCGCTAAATTTGGTATTGACAATTCGCGTGCATCTTTAAATGAAGCGAATAAGAATTTAGGAAGAACTAGCATATACGCCCCATCAGATGGTGTGGTAAGTGCATTAAACAACGAAAAAGGAGAACGAGTTGTTGGAACCGCACAAATGGCGGGAACAGAAATAATGGTTATCTCAAACTTCAACAATATGGAAGTGATTGTAGATGTAAATGAAAATGACATCCTTCAAGTTACTAAAGGAGATACTGCGGAAGTAGAAGTAGACGCATACAGCAATCGTACATTCAAAGGTATTGTTACCGAGATCTCTCGTTCTGCAAACAATGCTGGAGGTGTGCAAATGAGTTCCGATCAAGTAACCAATTTTGAAGTAAAAATTCGTCTCCTTAAAAGTAGTTACGAAGATTTAGTTGGAATAAATACTTCGGCTTT
Organism: uncultured Bacteroidia bacterium; assembly: GCA_965366305.1. Classification (GTDB taxonomy): domain Bacteria; phylum Bacteroidota; class Bacteroidia; order NS11-12g; family UBA9320; genus UBA9320. The sequence continues at coordinate 8,179 of CBDUEX010000004.1, forward strand.
TTTACCAGGCATGAGTGCCAATGTAGAAATACAAACAGATGTTAAACCTAACATTAGTTGTTTACCTATTGAAGCTGTAACTACTAGAATGCATCAAAAGGACACCTCTTCTCAAAAATCTACCGGAGATGACGAGGAATTAGATGAGGTTGTATTTAGTATTAAAGACGGCAAAGTAGTAAAGCACGTAGTTGTTACAGGCATCCAAGATAGCAGGTACATCGAAATAATTAGTGGACTTGATGATGTGAAAGAAGTGATTTCTGGACCTTATGAAGCGGTAAGCAAGAAACTTGAAGAAGGCAAGAGTGTAACCGTTACGGACAAAAAGGTAGTAGACAAATTAGAGGAATAAGCCTCCATTCAATAATTGTTTATCCTTGCCAATCGGCAGGGTTCTCCCGCCATTTTTCTAAACTGGATAAGTCATTCGACTGAACATATCCTTCTTGAATTGCATGTTCAATTAGGCTCGAATAATTGCCTAATGTAAAATATGGACATGCCGCCTCTTTAAAATTATTATCGGCCAATTGGAAGCCATAAGTGAAAATAGCAGCCATCCCTAATACGTTGTATCCCTCATTTCTAAGATATTCAACTACTTTTAGGCTTGATCCACCCGTGCTAATTAAATCTTCTAGTACAACAATCTTTGCATCGGGATCTACTTTCCCTTCTAATTGACGTTTTAAGCCATGTTCTTTAGGCTTAGGACGGCAGTAAGCATAACTTAATTCCATTTCGTCAGCAACTAATGCACCCATTGCAATACCAGCAGTAGCAACTCCTATAATGGCATCTGCTTCTGGAAACATTTCTACAATTTTTGCCGCCATCATCTTTTTAATGGTAGCTCGATGTTGTGCGTAAGACAGCACTGTTCTATTATCACAATAGATTGGTGAGTTCCAACCACTAGACCATTTGAATGGTTCTGCAGGAGATAACTTAACTGCCCTTGTTTCTAACAATATTTTAGCGATTTTTGTCTCTGAATTAATCATCTTAATATGCCAACAAATGTATAGAATTTTTCACGGCAAACACCGCATTTTACTGTCTGCTTCTGAAACTCTTGACTTTAAATTTGACCCCGACTTTGTATTGGTAAAACCAAATGAAGAGCAAGTTAAGGAGGCTCTAAGAATCAGTAAGAATTCAACCAAGCCGCTCCGAATTTTAATAGTTGGAAATCCTGATAAATTGTTAAAAAAAGTATTCTTGGAATTTAAGTTGGTAGAAGCAGCCGGAGGAATTGTAGAGAATGAAAAAGGTCAAATTTTACTTATGAAACGCTTAGGAAGATGGGACCTACCTAAAGGCAAAGCGAAGAAAAACGAAAGCATGGAAGATTGTGCCATTCGCGAAATTGAAGAAGAAACCGGAGCCAAACAACTTACTATAACAAAGCATTTTATGGAAACTTATCATACCTATTACAGAAATGAAAAATGGCAGATTAAGCACACCCACTGGTTTCTATTAACTTGTAAAGATGGCAATCACTTAGTGCCACAACAAGAAGAAGATATTGAAGAAGTTATTTGGGTTAAACCAAAGAAAATTCACTTGGGACTTCTTCATACCTACCCTGCAATCCGAAGAATATTAAAAGAGTATAAAACAATGCTTAAACAAGCAGTTGCTTAAAGCTTGCTAATTTCTTTGTAAATAGCATCTGGAATATATTTTTGGTAAGCTCCCTTGTAGCGAATCAAATCACGAACGATGGTTGAACTTACCGATGAGTTTGTTTGATCGCTCATTACAAAAACACTTTGCACAGAGCGTGTTAAATCTTCGTTTACATAAGCAATTTGTTGCTCGTAGGTAAAGTCTTGTGTAGTTCTTAATCCTCTCAATATGAAGCCTGCTCCAATCGATTCGGCGAAAGTTGCTGTAAGACCATCATAATGCATCACAGAAACTCGTGGGTTGGCAGCAAAGAGTTGTTTAAGCCAAAGGGTGCGTTGCTCTAATGTAAACAGGTGCTTTTTGTCGGTATTAATTCCAATAGCAACTACCACTTCATCAAAGAGCTTTAATCCTCGTTCAACAATATCTAAGTGTCCATTGGTAAATGGATCAAATGTTCCTGGGAAAATTGCCTTTTTGCTCATTGTTCTTCTTCAAATTTAAAGAAAGAAAATGTACTTTGACCATATTTTCTGCTATCGTAACAGGCAGCATGCTTAATAGGCATTGCAGTTTGATGTTCTAATACAAATACACCATTGGGTTTTAGAAAATTCCCGTTTTCAACCGTTTTAATTAAATCTTGAATTTCTTGAGTAGCATTATAAGGCGGGTCTGCAAAGATGATATCGAACTGAGCTTCACACCTATTCAAGAAGGATAGAACTGCCGATTGCTTCAATGGAATATCACATTTTAGTTTATCGGCATTGGCCTTGATGTAACGGATAGATTTAAAACTGGAATCTACTGCAATCACATTTGAACCTCTAGATGCAAACTCCAGGGATACACTTCCTAAGCCTGCATATAAATCAAGCACATCAATCTCATCGAGGTAATAATGTTGATCTAGGATATTAAAGAGTGCTTCTTTGCCCCTGTCTGTTGTGGGGCGAGCATGTGGCATATTTTTTTCAGGAAACTGAAACCCCTTGTATTGTCCGCTTATAATACGCATTGTGCAAAAAACGATGCTTGCAGAAACTCTGATTTTAAGTCGTGATGTTCCAGCGATAAAAACGAATTATCTGCAACTACATTTGTTAGATTAAGTGGCGGTAAGTAGTTTTTAAATAATGAATGGTAGTTTTCATGCCTCCCCTTAGAAGTAAGGCATTCAAAATGAATTTTTTCAGCTGACATCTCCAGTTGTTCGATAAGCAACATTACATAATAAAAAAGTTCATCCAAGTCATCTGCAGGGTAGCGGTTGGCTATTCTTAAGCTTCCATCTTTGATGCAAAATATAGTGACTGTGTTTCCAATGGTATAGAAATAAACAGCTTGCTGATATCCTTTCTGTAAGAATGCTTTGTAAACTAGTGAAATATCAGAGACCACATCTGGGTTAACTAATTTTTTGATGTTGTGTTGAATAGCAGGAGTCACATTATGAACTACTGTAAAATCTTCGAGGTTATCTTCATAGAGTTTGTCAAACGAAGAAAAATTAAGATTGTAATACGCAGGGTAATCTGTATCCGCTAAACTGGCTAGCACAAAGTTTTGGGCAGCAGAAATACACGTTGTCTTTGAAAAGATGGAATTTGCAATTGCAGTGGATACGTCTGAAGAAATAGATTCAATTTCACAATACTTTAATGTATTGTCTTTGCTATAAACGAAGTAGAAGATTGAACCTGGGAAAAAGCTAACTACCAGTTTATCACTAACGGCATTGTGGTAAGTAGCCATTGACAACTATCTGCTTGTCCAGTTACCTCTATAATTCACTTCAGTAATAGACCCCACTTTAAGTGGATTTTTATTTTTAACTCTTTCACGATCGAAAGGTTGTGGATCTATCACTTCAAACACAGGTACGGTTGCATTATTCGACACAATGGTTTTTGCATTCATTATGAATTCCGTTTTATTTGGTAATGATGGAACATATCGAATGTTTTCGATATCAACATTTTTGAACAAGGTATCTTTAATTGGGATAAATTCTTCTTCTGTGCGGTATACGGTGGTTGAATCATCTTCACTACCATATTGAACGATAATTTTCATTTTACCATTTTGCATAAAATCAATTAAGGTATCAAAGCTTGCAGTAAAACGATTGTTTTCTTCTCTAAAAGCCACTTGAGCATCTCGAATAATCGATAACTTTTCAATTACCAGTTTCTCTTTCGCTTCTACTTCTTTTGCATAACGAACAGGTTCTGCAATTGAATTGTAGGTCATGTAAGCTAGGACAACTATGGCAATAAATAAAACGGCTCTAATTACGTATTTCATTCTTTCGTATATAACAGATTGATGGCAATATTACGCAAAATGTATGAAAATATTTTTGAGCCTATCATATAAATTTATTAAAGGAATGATTCATCATAGGAGTGTTTCACTTTGGATATAAAAAAAGCCTGTATGGTTAGATACAGGCTCACTTTTTTCTTTGGATTTGAAACTATCCTTCCAATGCAGCTGCACCACCCACAATTTCCAAAATTTCTTTTGTAATTGCAGCCTGACGAGCTTGGTTGTATTGAAGTTTTAAATCATAGATTATTTCTCCTGCATTTTCAGTTGCTTTGTCCATAGCAACCATTCGGCTACCATGTTCTGAAGCTTGAGAATCAAGCATGGTTCTATATAACTGAGTTTTAACAGCTCTTGGGATAAGCGTATATAACAATTCTGTTTTAGACGGTTCAAAAGTAAAGTCAGCTAAGTAAGCAGACTTTTCTTCTTGTTTTCCTTCAAATGCTTCAATTTCTACTGGAAGTAATTTCTCAGCAGTTACAACTTGCGTTGCAGCATTCTTGAATTTATTATAAACCACTCTCACTTCATCGTATTTCCCTGCAAGGAAATCTTGTATGATTCCTTCTCCAATTTCAAATGCAGCTTCTGCACTTAACTCTTGAAAAACAGTCATATTAGAAGTGTTCATTGTTAAATCAGACCTTTTGAAAAACTCGTAAGCCTTTTTACCTAAAAACATAACGGTAACATTTGAGTCGCCATTGTATTTATCAGTTCTTAGATTTTTAACTTCCTTGATTACATTCGAGTTAAAACCACCACATAAGCCTCTATCACTTGAATTAACAACTAATAGAATATTTTTTCTTTCGCGGTGTTCGAAGTACCCTTGAAGGCTTTGTTCGTCTTTAGCAGCATCTGCTAAATTCATTAAAATGCCGTTTAATTTATCGGCATAAGGTCTCATTTGAGTAATCGCTTGTTGAGCTTTACGCAATTTAGTAGCAGATACCATTTTCATGGCCTTTGTAATCTGCTGTGTAGATTGTGTACTCGCTATTCGGGTTCTTACCTCTTTAAGATTTGCCATAGAAATTAGGCTTTATAGTTTTTAGCAACTTCCGCTCCTACTTTTTCAATTGTTCCGGTGATGTCTCCATCTAATTTCCCAACAGTAAGTGCATCCAATACATCTTTGTGATCAGCTTCCATTTTCATAAGGAATTCATCTTCAAATTTACGTACATCTGCCACCTTAACTGATTTCAATAATCCTTTAGTTCCTAAGTAAATAATAGCTACTTGCTTTCCAACCGTTAATGGAGAAAATTGAGGTTGTTTCAAAATCTCTACGTTACGAGAACCTTTGTCAAGAACTCCTTTAGTTGCAGCATCTAGATCAGATCCAAACTTAGCAAAAGCCTCAAGCTCTCTGTATTGTGCTTGATCCAGTTTCAATGTACCAGCAGTCTTTTTCATTGACTTAGTTTGAGCTGCACCACCCACACGAGAAACAGAGATACCTACGTTAATCGCCGGACGAACACCTGAGTTAAACAAGTCAGACTCTAAGAAAATTTGACCATCTGTAATCGAAATTACGTTGGTTGGGATATATGCTGAAACGTCACCTGCTTGCGTTTCAATAATTGGTAAAGCAGTTAAAGAACCGCCCCCTTTTACTTTTCCTTTTAATGACTCCGGTAAATCGTTCATACCTTGAGCAATCTCATCTGAGCTAGTAACTTTTGCAGCTCTTTCTAACAAACGAGAGTGAAGGTAGAAAACGTCACCTGGATATGCCTCACGTCCTGGAGGTCTTTTAAGAAGTAATGAAACCTCACGATAAGCAACAGCTTGTTTCGATAAGTCATCATATATAATTAATGCAGGACGACCTGTATCTCTAAAATACTCACCAATTGCAGCACCTGCCATTGGAGCATAAAACTGCATAGGAGCAGGATCTGCTGCTGATGCAGAAACAATCGTAGTATAAGCCATCGCACCTTTTTGCTCAAGTGATCTTACTACTTGTTTTACTGTACTTGCTTTTTGACCACAAGCTACATAGATACAATATACTGGTTCTCCTTTATCGTAAAATTCTTTTTGGTTGATAATGGTGTCAATTGCAACAGCAGTTTTACCTGTTTGTCTATCACCAATAATCAACTCTCTTTGCCCTCTACCAATAGGAATCATCGCGTCAATTGCTTTGATACCTGTTTGCATTGGTTCAGAAACTGGCTCTCTATAAATAACCCCAGGAGCTTTTCTCTCTAGTGGCATTTCGAATAATTCACCTTTTATTTCACCATTACCATCAATTGGGTTACCTAGAGTATCCACTACTCTTCCTAACATACCTTCACCAACGTTAATTGATGCAATTCTGTTAGTACGTTTTACCGTATCACCTTCCTTAATGTTCGTAGAACTACCTAAAAGTACAGCACCTACGTTATCTTCTTCCAAGTTTAAAACGATACCTTGAACACCGCTTTCAAATTCGATAAGCTCACCCGATTTTACTTGAGTTAAGCCATAAATACGAGCGATACCATCACCAACTTGTAAAACAGTACCTACTTCTTCTAATTGAGCATCAGATTTAACACCTGCTAATTGCTCTTTAATTATACTAGAAACTTCGTCTGGTCTTATTGCAGCCATTTTGTTTTTTAATTATAAATTAATGTTTTTCTAATTTCTCTAAGTTCTTTAGACACACTCATATCGAGCAATTTGTCTTCGTGCTTAATTACGATTCCTCCAATAATAGAAGGATCAATTTCGTTTTTCAATGCTATATCGCCTTTGCCTAAAAGGCTAGATGCGTAGCTTTTTATTTTCAGAAGTGTTTCGTCTGATAGAGCTACTGCTGATACAACAGTTGCTTCCGCAATACCATTTATTTCATTAAACGATGAAATAAAATATTGGGCTACCATTGGCAACTCTGCTTCTCTCTTCTTATCAACTAAAAAATCGATAAAACTAAGAGTTGTAGGAGTAGCTGCTTGAAACACCTTACGCAATACAGCTTTCTTATCCGATGCTTTTACAATCGGATTTTTAAGAAGATTACGTAAATCTTTAGAATCTGCACATGTATCCATTACTGAATCCATATCAGCTTTCACTTTATCCAACTGATTACTTTCAGTGGACAAATCCAATAGTGATTTTGAGTATCTTACTGCTATCCTGCTTGATGCCATATTAATTCATTTGAGCTTTGTTCAGATGATCATTAACCAGTGATTCTTGAGATGCTTTGTCTGTCAACTCATTTTTAATCACTTTCTCTGCAATGCTCAATGAAATTTCTGCTACTTGATTTTTGATTTCAGAAAGAGCTTGAAGCTTTTCTTTTTCAATCTCAGTACGAGCAGAAGCTACCAATCTGTTACCTTCTTCTGTTGCGGATACCTTAGCGTCTGACAAGATTTTTTCTTTCATTTCTCTTGCTTCTTTTAAGATAGACTCACGCTCAGTTCTAGCTTCAGCTAATAACTTTTCATTGTCTGATTTCAGCTGGCTCATTTGAGCTTTAGCTTCTTCAGCAGATTTTAATGAACGATCAATAAATTCCTCGCGATCTTTTAGTGCTTGAATAATCCCCTTCCATGCAAACTTTTTCAAAAGAAAAAGAATTACTAGGAATGCTACGGACATCCAAAGTACAAGACCTAATTCTGGTAATAACGGATTCATAATAATTTAAATTTATAGGGCAAGAGCGAACTCTTGCCCATATTAAGTTATTACTTCGTTAATACAACCAAAAGACTCACAATAATCCCGAAGAATGCAGCACCCTCTACAAGTGCAGCAGCAACGATCATGTTTGCTCTGATGTCTCCAGTTGATTCAGGTTGACGAGCCATTGATTCTAATGCAGAACCACCGATTCTTCCAATACCGATACCAGCTCCAATTGCTGCGATACCTGCTCCAATACCTGCTCCCATGTAGGCATTTGCCATGTCTAATAAAATTGTTAAAAGTTCCATTTCTAAATTGTTACTTGTTATATTTAATTGTTGTTTATATACGTATTAATGTGCGTGTTCTTCTACTGCAGACCCAAAATAAAGAGCCGACAATAACGTAAACACATATGCTTGTAAGAAAGCTACTAAAATCTCAATTGCAAACATAAATATTGAAAATGCTACTGATAAGATCGATACACCGTATCCACCGCCAGCACCATATAAGTTATTAAAAATAAATATCAAACTAACGAACGCCAGAATGATAATGTGTCCCGCTGTGATGTTTGCAAAAAGTCGTAGTGTAAGTACAATAGGCTTAGAAATAAAACCAATGAACTCAATAACAAACATTAACGGAATTGGAAACTTCAACCACCAAGGTACTCCAGGTGTATTGTAAATGTGTTTCCAGTAATCTTTATTGCCATTAACCGAAGTAATAATAAAAGTAAACAATGCCATCACCATAGCTACTGCAATGTTTCCAGTTACATTAAAACCACCAATAAATGGTATCAAACCTAACATATTACCTATCCAGATAAAGAAAAAGATAGTAAGCAAGAATGGTAAGAATTTTTCGTATTTCTTTCCGATAGATGGCTTAGCAATCTCATCCTTAACAAAAAGAATTAAAGGCTCCATTAACGATTGTATTCCTTTTGGAGCTTGTCCTTCTCTCTTTTTATAACCTTTAGCTACTGAGGTAAAGACTAACAACATAATGCCCATAGTTAAGAACATACCAAATACTGTTTTAGTAATGGATAAATCTAATGGCTTGGCTGCTGTAATATGTCCTTCTTCATCACGAGCTACTTCTCCATTTTCACCGGTAAAGTAAATTTTTTCATGCTCCATGATATAACCATTGTATGGTTCACCATGTGAAATATTTGAAGATGAAAACATATCCAAACCTTTCTCTTTACTATACAAGATAATTGGTAACGGAATATGAAGTGGACCAATGTGAATTTCGTGATTATCCATCACGTGATGCATAATTACTTCCCCTGCATTAAATGCCTTATCTTCTCCGTGATTCTCTCCGCCATGCTCTGCAAACGAAGAAAAAGACGTCATAAAAACGATGATTGCGATAAAAAATCGAAACATGTTGCTCACTCTAAGTATCTGATTTTTAACTTGTTGTATTATCAAGGCTGCTCCTTTTTTCGGCTCGCAATTTAGACACTAATTGATATATTTCAAATATTGTGAAGAATAAATATAAAATTAAATAATACACAATAAACTCCTTTGCCTTTATGTCGCTAACTATCAAATAAATAGCTAGAAAAAAAACACATAAAATCATGCGTAATCCAATGGCTCCCATCACACCTCTAAAAAATGCAGAATTTGAACTTGTAACACTTCGTTGTGTCATCCATCCAATCCCCAATCCAAGAAGTACATAAAACACCAAAGCAGCCCAAAACCAATTTTGTTCTGTGGTATCAATAAAAAACAATAATCCAAATGTTGCTACTGCCAATAAAGCAGACATAGTGATTAGATTGAATAGAAATTTAAGTCCCATTATTTAAGTTTCTTGATTAAAATATACATCACAGCAAATACTGCAATAAATATAGCGATGATTAAAAATATTGATTTTGTTTGAAAGTATTTATCCAACTGAATTCCAGCAAGAATTAAACCTACTGATAGTATAATCAGTTGAAAACCTAGTCCTGAATATTTTACGTAATTATTAGGCTGTTGCCGCTCTGACATCACCTTGCGAATTGTCGTTTTTCATTGATACAGAGCTTCCCATGGTGCATGCTCCATTGAACTCACCACCATTTTCTACGATAATTTTAGCAGTTCTAATGTCTCCATTCACTTTACCTGCAGCCTTAATCAGCAGCAATTCCGACACTTTTACATTACCATCTACACGGCCGCTAATGTCGCAACTTTTAGCCTCAATATTGCCACGAACTACCGCTGAAGTACCTAAAACACATTTAGATAGTGTGCTTATATTACCTTCAATTTCGCCGTCAATTCTTAAGTCTCCATCTGAACTTAAATCTCCAACGATTTTTGTTCCTTCTCCTATTACATTAATGTCTGAAGAATAGTTTGGTGTTGATTTGTCTTTTTTACCCAACATGGTTTATTTTAAAAGTTTATATATTTCTGAGGATCTACTGCAATTCCTTTGCTCCACAATTCAAAATGCAGATGCGGACCAGAGGTTAACTCACCTGTACTACCAACAAGTGCAATTGCGTCTCCCGCTTGTACAAAGGTACCCACTTTTTTTAATAAGACTGCATTGTGCTTGTATACAGACACGAACTCATTTAAGTGCTGAATCACCAATGTATGTCCACCTCCAGGTGTCCAATCACTAAAAATTACTGTTCCTTTTTGAACTGATTTTACCACATCTTTTCTTTTTGCTGAAATATCTACAGCAATATGCATTCTGTCTTGATTAAATGTATCCGTTATTACTCCTTTTAATGGCAAATACAGATTATAACTCTTTGGATCTGGCAGGGCCCTTTCGAGCACTTTTACCTGCGTTCCATTTCCTGTCACTTCTTCTACTACTTCAGAAGCTGAAGACGATGTAGGAATTTCTTCACTTTCCTCTCCATCCACAGTTTCTCCAGCAAGTATCTTATTTAATACATCCGACTGATAATTGAGCTGCGATAAGCTCCGCTCCAATGAATCAATTCGTTGCAACATATTGTACTGTTCTATGTTACTATACTTTGCACTTTTTGTAGGGAAAATATGGTTTAAAGGAGTATAAGCAAGCAGCAAATACAGAAAGGTTCCAAATACAAAAAATCCTACTGCAACAAACAATACCATATTAATAGGCGTAAGCACAAATGATACCTTTTCTTCTAGATTTTCGTCTTGTCGAAGAATAATTCTGTACCTATTTCTGAACGTGGTTGATATTTTTTTTCGGAAAGAACCCACCTTTTGTCAATGTTTACGGCTTATTTAAAATATTTTTGTGCTCTTTTGAGTTAAGAGATTGCAAAGTTAACAGGAATATCAATTTGAAGTTAAGGAAATATATAGCTTTTGCCCTTTTATTGGGATTTTCAGTACAGGGATATGCACAAAAAAGCGATGAAGGTTGGATGAAGCGAAATTGGAATAATATGATTGCTCGCTACAACATTTATTTTAACGCTACGCAAAAACTGGATGCCGCAGTAAATAACCTGGCAGAAAAACAAAAGGATGACTTTGAAAAATACCTCAATGTGTATCCTTATGGAAGCGAAACAGATATTAAGGCTATGAAAACACCTATGGAAGAAGTAATGAAAAAAGCTTCCAAGGTGATTCAAAACAAACCTAAAAGTAAGTGGGCAGATGATGCGTATTTCATTATTGGCCAAACCCACTTTTATGCAGGCGACTATTTTTCGGCAATTGAAACCTTTGAATTTGTAAACGCCAATTTCACAGACCCCTACATCAAAGAGATGAGTCAACTGTGGCTGATGAAAAGCTATGCAATGCAGGGCAAAGACAATGATGCTGAAGCAATACTGGGTTTATTAAAAAACATTAAAACTACCAATAAAGAATTCACAACTCACTTGGCTTTATCGGCAGGCGACTTAATGGTAAAGCAAGGTAAATATCCAGAAGCAATAGAATACTTAACTAAAGGAGTAAGTAAAGTAAAAGACAAAACCCTGAAGTACAGAGCCAATTTTGTTTTAGGTCAGCTGTATCTCGAAACGGAAAAATATACAGATGCCAGTTATCGCTTTGAAAAGGTGCTAAAGATGAATGCACCTTATGAATATGTGTTTCAAGCTAATTTAGGGATGGCAAAAGCCACTTCACAAACAGGTGGACAAGGAGCGAAAAGCACAAAAAAATACTTAAAACGAATGCTCAACGATGATAAAAACATTGAGTATTACGATCAAATCTATTATGAATTGGCATCTATAGAATTTGCAAGTGGCAATGAGCAAACAGGTTTAGAATACATGATGCTCTCTTCAAAAAATGCTAAAAATAATAGAACACAGAGCACCAAAACGTATCTGTACTTGGCAGACTACTTCTTCGGAAAACGAAGTTATACTAAAGCTCAAGCCTATTACGACAGCACAGTGGCTGTATTACCCGGCGACTTTCCCAATGGTGATAAAATAAAAGCAAAACATTCTGTTTTATCTAAACTAATAGAACACATCGAAACCATTAAACTTCAAGATAGTCTTCTTGCATTAAGTAGAATGGACAAAGATGCCTTAGACAAAAAAATTACTAAGATTATTGAGGAGGAAAAAGAGAAGGAACGGCTAGCTGAAGAAGCTGCATTAATTCAAGCGGAGCAACAACGACTTAATCCAAATGGGGGCATGCCGCAACTTCCAAATGGAAACAATTCTACCAGTACTTGGTATTTTTACAATACTTCCGCAGTAGCTCGAGGAAGCAACGACTTTGTGCGAACTTGGGGCAATCGTAAGAAAGGTGATTGGTGGCGTGTTATTAATAAATCTGTAGTAGAATCTGCTGTTGCCAAGAAGGACAACTCAGAAGAAGACGAAGATGATGAACTAGATGCAACAGCGTATAACTCATCGGCAGATGAAGAGCAAAACAAAATTCTAAGAACACTCGATGCTGAAAAGTTAAAATATTATAAACCCATTCCATTTAGTGCCATGGCCAAACTTGTGGCTGAAAAGAAAATTCAAGACGCCTATTTAGGTATTGGCAAAATATATTACGAAGATCTTAGAGAGTATGCTAAATCGAAAACCAATTTCGTAACGCTTCTAACGAAGTATCCATTAACCAAGCACAAGCCTGAAGCTATTTTCTATCTTGCAAAAGCAGAACGTGAATTAGGCGATAGCAATGCATACGATAAATATGCAAAACAAATTGCGGAGGAGTATCCAGAATCTGCCTACAATCAAGTTTTAAATGCTACTGAAATAGTTGAAGACAGCAAAGACAAGGAAGTGGTAGAACTTTACGGCAAAATGTATGGGGCGTATGAATCAGAAAAGTTTGCAGAAGTAGTGGCAATGAAGGAGCAAATTGACAGAGAGTATCCTGGTAATTCTATTCAAGGTAAAATTGACTATTTATATGCATTAACTATTGGCAAAACAAAAGGGAAGGCTGCATTTTTAGTTGAGCTTGAAGCACTTAAAGAGGCATATTCAGGAAATGAAATTGGAGATATTGCAGCATACACCATTACGCTATTAACATCTACAGACTCTGCATTAAACAGCGAAGCATCCATTTATAAGGCAAATTCCGACGAAATACATTACTATATGGTTACTGGAATTACCAAGAATGAGAAGAATGTTCAAGTGCAATTAGACGAGTACAATAAAAGCTTCTTTAGCGGTCAAACACTTATAATCTCTGGATTGTTAATGGATGATAAGCAGGTGTTTTACGTTAAGCAGTTTCCAAGCAAAAAAGAGGCATTGGTTTATCACAAAGAAATGCTTTCGAATAAAACACTCTTATCCAATGCTGGAATGGCAGATATTGAGACTTATGCAATTAGTGAATCAAACTTTAGAACACTAATTAAAACGAAAAACGAAAAAGAATATATCCGTTTCTTTAGAAAGAACTACAAATAGAATATGGCTACCAAAAAAAAGAAAACAACTAAAGCAGCTCCAAAGCTTAGTAGAAAATTATGGAAATGGTTTTTGTATTCACTCTTGTTTGCAGTTGTATTTATATTTAGCATTAAGGTAGGATTATGGGGAAAATTACCAGAGACGGCAGAACTTGAAAATCCAAGAACAAAATTAGCATCTGAGGTATATACCGCCGATGAAGAATTAATGGGGAAAATGTTCTTTCAAGAAGATAGAACAAATAGTAGTCATGAAGATTTACCACTGCATTTAAAAGAAGCATTAATTGCAACGGAAGATTGCAGATTCTACTCCCATTCAGGAATTGATGGCCGTGCCTTAGCAAGGGCAGTTAGCAAACTAGGTAGAGACGGCGGTGGAAGTACAATAACACAACAGCTTGCAAAAAACATGTTCCATGACCGAACTGGTCAAAACTTTTTCAAAAAGATCCTTCAAAAATTAAAGGAGTGGATACTCGCCATCGAAATTGAAAAAAGATATACCAAGGAAGAAATTATTGTGATGTACTTCAATACTGTTCCCTATGGCAATAGCTATGGAATAAAGTCTGCATCCAAAAGATACTTCAATAAAAACACCAACGATTTAAAGATAGAAGAAGCAGCTGTTTTGGTTGGCATGCTTAAGGCAAATACTACGTACAATCCGGTTCG
>CBDUEX010000005.1:0-16450 GCA_965366305.1 uncultured Bacteroidia bacterium
TGCATGGAATATTTAAACGACAGCAAAGATAATTCATCTGGACATTATATAAGACCAAATCGATTTTCAGCAGTCACTCATTTTTTAATAGGATGTGGAGTTTTTGTAATGTGTGCAGGAATATTTGCTATTACAGGAGCGATGTTGGCTGGCATCAGTTTCGAAGAAATTAAGAAAGGAGTAGACATTTTTAACGAGATTGGCGATAATCCATTCTTGTTAAAAGTTTTTGTGTTCTTTAGTTCTTCTCTTCCATTAATTATTGCAGCACTCCTTGTTGCTTTTATGATTAGAGCAACACCAAAGGATTATTTACTTCTAAACGCACCTACCAATTTGAAATGGTTTGGGTTGGCAGTCGTCTTTATTTTCTTAAGCAGTCCATTAATGAGCCCATTGCTAGAATTAAATGGTTTGATTGATTTTAGTGCAATTTCTAAAGAGTTAGATACTTGGCTTCACAATCAAGATGCGGCTAACAATAATACCTACGAGGCAATGATTGGAGAAAGGACCTTCAGTTCTTTTCTTGTTAGTGTTTTGTTTATGGCATTGCTTCCTGCAATTGCAGAGGAACTTTTTTTTAGGGGCTTTTTGATGAACGTTTTAAATGGCATTTTTAAGAATATGCATGTTGCTATCATTATTACTGCGGTAATTTTTAGCTTTATACATATGCAATTTTTAAAGGCATTGCCGATGTTTTTTCTTGCAATTGATTTTGGTTATGCAGTGTATTGGACTCGAACTATTTGGACAGCCATTTTAGCTCATTTCATAAACAACACCTTGGCTGTAGCCCAGCTCTATTATTTTACAGATGGCAATTATGATGAAGCCCTTAGTCTAGAAAATACGATGCCTATTTACGTTACTATTTTATTGGCTGGTGTAGTTATTTCATTGTTCGTTTATATTCAAAAAAACTCCAATACAAAAACAGAAAACTTCTATGTCTAACTTAACTCTCAGAATTTTATTTGGCAGCCTCTATGTTGCCATCATGGTGTTTGCGGCAGTATTTGGCAATCCCTACTTTTCTGTTTTAATGGCGATTCTTACGTTTTTAGCTCTTAACGAAATAAGTAAACTTTCAGGAAGTTCAAATGCCCAAAACCTCTATGTAAACCCTCTGATATTCAGCGGAATAATTGTTTTTATTGCGTTGTTTGAGGGGCGAGACCTTGCATTAATGGAATTTGTGATTGCACTTGTTGTTCAGCTATTCTGTGTGGTTTTATTGTATAGTCAACTTAAAAAGAAGGGAACCATAAATAACGTCGCAGCAACCTTATATCTTTGGTTACCACTAGCTGGCTTGGCTTTTTGGTTTACTCAGTTTGAGGACAAGAACATGGAATATGTGCTCTTTTTTCTAATTTGTATCTGGCTCTATGATTCAATGGCATATACCGTAGGCAAGTTAATAGGTAAAACGCCTATATTTCCTAAAGTATCTCCTAAGAAAACTGTTGAAGGCACTATTGGAGGAAGCATTGTTACCTTGGCCATTATGTTTGCTTTAAATAAGTATTGGCTTCAGCTTGAACCGAATGCAATTTTTCTTGCTGGTGTTGTTATTTTCTTTGCCACATTTGGAGATTTTGTAGAATCGTATATGAAACGAAAGCTGGGGATTAAAGATAGCGGCAATTTAATTCCGGGGCATGGAGGGATATTAGATCGAATTGATTCGATTTTATTAGCAGCGTTGCCTTACTTAGTCATAATTCTTAATATCTGAATAAAATTATGAGTTGGATTATCGCCCCAATCAATAGAATAAATACATTTGCCACACATATTTCATTGATAAACTAAATGACAATAAAGTTTAAAGAACCTGCTCCAATAGTTGATGATTTAAATCCACTGGAGTCGATGATGGAAAGATTTGACGAAGCTGCAAAAATATTGGGCTTAGACGAATCAACTTACAACGCTTTAAAATCTCCTGAAAAGGCAGTGATAGTAAGTATTCCTGTGACCATGGATGATGGTAAAATCAAAGTATTTCAAGGATACAGAGTGGTCCATTCTTCTAAGCTAGGACCTAGTAAAGGAGGTATTCGATACTCTATGGGTGTGAACCTTGATGAGGTAAAAGCACTTGCTGCTTGGATGACTTGGAAATGTGCTGTTGTAGGTATTCCTTACGGCGGTGGAAAAGGTGGAATCACTTGTGATCCTCGTACAATGTCGGAAGGCGAATTGGAAAGACTTACTAGAGGGTTTACATTATCAATGCGAGATGTTTTTGGACCTGAAAAAGATATTCCGGCACCAGACATGGGTACAAATCCACAAACAATGGCTTGGATAATGGATGAATATTCGAAATTAACGGGTGTATCTTCTCCAGCAGTAGTTACTGGAAAACCACTTGTTTTAGGTGGTTCGTTAGGTCGAGTGGAAGCAACAGGTAGAGGCGTAATGGTTTCTGCTAGAAGTGCTATGGCTAAGTTAAAAATGAATCCATCAGATTGCACATGTGCTGTTCAAGGTTTTGGTAACGTTGGAAGTATTTCTGCTAAATTGTTGGAGATGCAAGGTGTTAAAATAGTGGCGATTTCAGATATTTCTGGAGCCTACTATAACAAAGCGGGAATTGACATAGAGAAAGCAATAAAATTCACTACCAAAAAGAAAAGTCTTGAAGGCTTTAAAGGAGGAAAAATAATTTCAAATGAAAAATTACTTGAACTTGATGTAGATATTCTTGTTCCTGCAGCCTTAGAAGACCAGATTACAGAAGAAAATGCATCTAGAATTAGAGCTAAATTAATAGTGGAAGGGGCAAATGGTCCTACTGCTTCTAATGCAGATAAAATACTGGAGAAGAACGGAATTATGGTAGTTCCAGATATTTTGGCAAATGCCGGTGGTGTGTCAGTATCATACTTCGAATGGGTTCAAAATCGTTTGGGATATTTCTGGACTGAAGAACGCGTTAATCGAAGAGCAGATAGAATCATGAAGCAAGCGTTTGATAACGTGTATAAGGCATCTAAACAATATAAGTGTAGTATGAGAACGGCGGCTTACATTGTTGCAATTGATAAAGTTGCAGATACGTCTAAACTAAGAGGAATATTTTAATGAAAATCCATCGAGAAGGATATAAAATAATACTAATCGCAACCTTTATTCTTGTTGCAGTTTTATACGCATTAACAGAGTTTAATGCCCCAGTTTGGTTAACAGCTTTAATTGGAGTTCCGCTTTTAGTATTGTATATATTAATAATTCGATTCTTTAGAAATCCTGAAAGATATTCTGACAAAACTGAAAACGGTGTTGTTTGCCCATGTGATGGAAAAGTAGTGGTAATTGAAGAAGTGGAAGAAACCGAGTATTTTAAAGACAAAAGAATACAGATTTCCATTTTTATGTCTCCACTTAATGTTCACGTAAATAGAAATCCAGTTTCAGGGATAATTCAATATTTCAAATACCATCCTGGGAAGTACTTGGTTGCGTGGCATCCAAAATCTTCAACAGAAAATGAACGCACAACCACCGTAATAAAACAATCGAACGATACTGAGATTTTGTTCAGACAAATTGCTGGTGCTGTTGCAAGAAGAATACGATGGTATGTAAAACCTGAAATGAAAGTTACTCAAGGAAACGAAATGGGTTTCATAAAATTTGGTTCTAGAGTTGACGTTTATCTTCCTCTAGGTTCTGATATAAAAGTAAGTCTCGAACAAAAAGTTTCTGCCGCAGAGACGCTTTTAGCAATTTGCAAATAAATGGATGCTTTAGAGTATCTAAAGTCACATCTGCCTGAGCGAAAAGCTCAAAACATTACAGACTATCTCGTAGAAAATGCATGTAATTTAAAGTTTACTAGACCAAGGAAGACAAAACGGGGTGATTTTCGAGTAAAAGGGCAAAATTTAGCAATAACGGTTAATCAAGACCAAAATTCTTACAGACTCTTATTTACGCTTATCCATGAGATTGCACATCTAAAAACACATCGTGATTGTGGCAGTAAAGTAAAGCCTCATGGCACCGAATGGAAGAACAACTTTAGGCTGCTCTTCGCTTTGTTTGGAATGGAAGAAGAATTTAACCGAAACCCAGAAATTGGCAGGGCTATTTTATTAGAGTTGAAGAACCCAAGTGCCTGTAGTGGCGTGAGTTTAGAGCTAGAACAAGCATTTAGAACAAGCGATAATCAGGCAATGTTAATGCTAGATGAACTTGATCTTGGATCGGAATTTTTATTTAAGAATATTCCTTATAAAAAGGTAGAAAATAGACGTACTCGAGCCCTCTGTTTGAACCTTTCTAATAACAAAAAATATACGATTAATCAAGCGGCACCCGTGCGACTTGTTGGCAAATAACGAAGCATCAATTATTTTTTTATTGTTACTATTCTGTATTTTTACGTCGAAAGAACTGAAATCAATTAAAAAAAATCAAATTATGTTAAAAGAATTTAAGAATTTTATTATGACCGGAAATGTGATCGAGTTCGCAGTTGCGGTAATTATGGCTGGTGCACTTGGTGCAGTAATTAACGGCTTCGTTTCTAAGATAGCTATGCCTCTTATTGGTATGGTATCAGGAGGAGTTAGTTTTTCTGACAAGTTTTGGACACCGGGCAATGACGTTTTTAAAACTGTAGAAGCTGCAAAAGAAGCAGGGGTAGCAGCAGTAGAGTACGGTGCTTGGATTGACACAATTATTAGCTTAATTGTAGTTGGATTTGTTATGTTTATGATTGTAAAAGC
The DNA here is from genome assembly GCA_965366305.1 of uncultured Bacteroidia bacterium. Taxonomy (GTDB): domain Bacteria; phylum Bacteroidota; class Bacteroidia; order NS11-12g; family UBA9320; genus UBA9320. The sequence goes on from CBDUEX010000005.1 coordinate 4,749, forward strand.
ATACAACAAAACAAAGGCTCCAGAGCCAGAAGCGGCTCCAGCAGGACCTTCAGACAACGACTTGTTAAAAGAGATTAGAGATGCTCTAAAAAAATAAGAGTTCAACAACTCAATATAAGAAGAGAGTGGCGTAGGTCACTCTTTTTTTATGAAGGAAATTTCTCTGGATGGTGTTCATGCATCATGTCATACACCAAGTCAAACAACTCTTCAGCGTTCGATTTTGAGAAGTAATCGCCATCTGTTCCATAAGCTGGTCGATGGTCTTGTGAAGTAAGTGTTTTCGGAGCACTGTCTAGAAACTTATATCCTTCTTGTTCTTCTAGCACTTTTTGCATCATAAACCCAGTTGCACCTCCGCTAACATCTTCATCCATAAATACCACTTTGTTGGTTTTCATCAATGACTCAACTATGGAATGATTAATGTCAAATGGCAATAAACATTGAACATCAATAAGCTCTATTGAAATTTCCTTTGCCTCTAACATTTTTATTCCTTCTTGAGCAATTCGAATACAAGAACCGTAAGTGACAATTGTTACGTCGGTTCCATATTGAAGCACTTCAGGTACGCCTACAGGCACAGTAAATTCACTGAGGTTATCAGGCATTTTTTCTTTTAAGCGATAGCCATTTAAACATTCAACTACCAAAGCAGGTTCGTCGGATTTCATAATGGTATTATAAAAACCAGCAGCACGTGTCATGTCTCTTGGCACCAACACGTTTATTCCTCTTAATGCGTTCAGAATCATGCCCATAGGAGAACCGCTATGCCATATTCCTTCCAGGCGATGTCCTCTAGTTCTTATAATCAAAGGGTATTTTTGACCTCCTTTGGTACGGTATTGTAATGATGCAATATCATCGCTCATCATTTGAATTCCATACAATAAATAATCAAGATATTGAATTTCAGCAATTGGTCTAAGTCCTCTTAGTGAGGCTCCAATTGCTTGCCCAACGATAGTATTCTCTCGAATACCCATGTCCATAACACGATGAGATCCATGTTTTTCTTGCAATCCGGCAAATCCCTGATTTACATCCCCTATTTTCCCTACATCTTCTCCAAAAGCAATTACTTCAGGATGATTGCTTAGCAGATTATCAAAATTCTGTTGTAAGATTTCAAAGCCATTGAGTTCCTCCGAAGAATCAGAATAAATAGGCTTAACTTCTTCAATACTTAAGGCACTATTAGGGCTCTGACTGTGCAAATGAGAACTGTATATATCTTGGTATTTAGCCAAATAGGCATCATAGAAGCTACGCAATTCATCAACAGCCGAATTACCAATATTATTCCTTAGAACAGCGTGAATACTTTTTAGAATGTCTCTGCGATTCGGGTCCATCTCGCTTTTTAATAGAGATGCAATTTCACTATCAATTGGTTGAATAAGCTCTACAGCTTGTGTAATTTCAGCTTTAATTTCACTCGTAAAACGAGTCCAAGCCTCTTTTTTAGAATCTTTAACCTCTTTTTCAGAAAGAGCTTCTTTTTCTGCTAATTCTTCCTCAGTGGTTATTTTATTGTCAAGAATCCATTGTCGCATTTTAACCACACAATCATATTCCTGCTCCCAAGCTAATCGATCTTTCGATTTATAGCGTTCATGAGAGCCTGAAGTGGAATGACCTTGTGGTTGAGTTAGTTCTTTTACGTGTACCACCACTGGTGTGTGTTTTGACCTACAGATTTCTGATGCCTTTTTATAGGTATTCATTAGCTCTGCATAATCCCAGCCATTAACAGTAAAAAGCTCTATTCCTGTTCCAAATTTATCTGTTTTAAAACCAGATAAGATGGAGGATAAATTTTGTTTTGTAGTTTGGTGTTCTGCATGCACCGAAATGCCATATTCATCGTCCCAAATGCTAATTAACATAGGTACTTGCATAACGCCAGCTGCGTTTATGCTTTCCCAAAAATGACCTTCCGAAGTACTGGCGTTTCCAATGGTTCCCCAAGCTATTTCATTGCCTTTTTTCGAAAAATCCGTTTTGTTGTGCAGGTCTTTGTTTTGCTTATACACTTTTGAAGCAAATGCTAGTCCTAGCACACGTGGCATTTGTCCAGCAGTTGGTGAAATGTCCGATGATATATTTATTCGATCAGTTTGAGTAAGCCAATTGCCCTCATCATCGAGCATTCTTGTTCCAAAATGGCCGTTCATACTTCTTCCCGCACTTGCAGGTTCATCCTCTATGCTAGGATGAGCATAAAGCTGAGCAAAGAATTTTTGTACGTCACTTAAACCCAAGGCAAACATTAGAGTTTGATCTCTATAATATCCAGCCCTGAAGTCGCCATTGTTCATAAAACGAGCCATAGCAACTTGTGCCACTTCTTTTCCATCACCGAAAATGCCAAATTTTGCTTTTCCAGTTAATACTTCTTTTCTGCCAATAAGAGAGGTTTGTCTGCTTTTATAAGCAGTAATATAATCGGTTAGAACCTTATCAAGAAACTCCTGCTTTGATATTGCTTCTGAAGATTTTTTTGCCACTTGAGATGCCATACTTATACTGGTGCAAAGATAACTTTATTCTTTCACTCTCCTGTTATGGTCATTGGATAATTCGTTTTTCAATGGTTTTGTCTCCCGCTGTAAAACGAATAAAATAGATTCCATTGGAAGTTTCGTTAAGCTTAATTGCTATTTCTGAAGCTGTTTTTGAGTAATCGAAATCTATAGATCGGCCTTGTAAATCAACAATAGAAACATTAGTCACTTCTACTCTTGTTTTAATAGTAAACTGACCATCTATTATTGGGTTTGGATAAATATTTATGTTGTCCTTTGTATACTTAAAAATGGATGCAGATCCAGAATCCGACACCACTAAACTATAATCCGAAATAGAATCCTGAACAGGAAGTTTAACGGTATTCCATCGGGCATAAGCAGTGGTATAAATAGTGAGCGGGTGAATACCAACTTCTTGTATCGTTGGCGTGCCGCTCAATTTTACACACCCCACATTTTGTGAAGTAAACACGCATCGAGCAGGCTCACATCCGTAGTCAAAACTGTTTGGCAAGCCAGCAATTCCTGTAAGTACAACAGAATCTATGGTAGCGGTAATTTGCTGACCCAAGTAATTAACAACAGTATCTCCTATAGCTAAAACTTGTATCGTAAAGTTATAGGGAACATCGACCATTGCGGTGTCAATTGAGCTTGGGTAAATTCCAGGCTCTGTTATCGAATTGTCTGGATTACAGTTTTGTGCAAGACCAATCAATCCTAGAATGACCATCGAAGCCGAAGTTAAAAACCTTTTCATTGTAAATGGATTAAATACATTTGTGTTTAACGAAAATATGAAACTACGCCTGTTCATACAAGCAATTGTGTTGTTAATGACACTTAAAGGATTTGCCCAAGAAGAATGGAAATTTAATGGTAAAGTTACTTCTAATGGTGAAGCCTTGATTGGAGTTCAGTTTGAGAATGAACGAACAAGAAGGGTTATTGCTCTTACAGATGAAGAAGGTGTATTTGAATTTACTACTTCAGACCCCACAGTTATTGTAACTTATTTAGGCTACAAAGATTATAAACTAGAACATCGATCTAGCTACATACTCATAGAATTACAGGAAGAAGAAAGCTTAATTAACACTATTGTAGTTAGTGAAAACAGGAGAAGTTCTAAACTGAGCAACACCACAGTATCTTTAGAAATTATTAAACCTGAACTGATTGCAAGCACAGCACCAACCAATATTGAGGAAAGCATTAGTCGAATAAACGGGGTACAAGTGGTTGATAATCAGCCAACAATAAGAAGCGGAAGTGGCTGGAGTTATGGTGCTGGATCAAGAGTGCAAGTGCTTGTGAACGATATACCGATTCTTTCTGGCGATGCTGGTCAACCATTGTGGTCTTTTGTACCAACTGAAGGCATTGAAAGTGTAGAAATAATTAAAGGAGCTAGCTCTGTTCTATATGGATCCTCTGCCTTGAATGGAGTAATCAATATTAAAACTAAATCTCCTGGAAATCAACCGTTTACTGAATTTGCAGTATCGCATGGTATCTACAATAAACCCAATAGAAAGCCATTAAGTTACAATCCAAACAAAGGCAACTATGTATCAAACCTAACGGGCTATCATAGTTCTACTTTCAAAGGTTTAGGTTTAACATTTGGGTTAAATGCTCTACTTGATAATGGGTATAAGATGAGTGATTTTGATAACCGACTTCGAGCAAATGTGGGCCTAAGAAAGGTAATAGCGTCTAAAAATCTTGTACTTGGAATAAACTCTTCAATTCAATCTGGAAATTCAGGAAGTTTTTTGCTATGGGAATCATTCGATAAAGCATACACTGCTCTAGACAGTGGAATAACTAAAACCAATACCTTCCGTTTTAATATTGACCCATATGTGAAATGGAATGTTGGCAAATTTGATCATAGCTTAAACACTCGTTTTTTATCCATTAACAACAAAGTAGATAATGGAGATCCAATGAACAATCAATCCAATCAGTCTTCACTTTTATATTCAGAGTATCGAAGTCATTACGGTCAATCAAAGAAGCGATTCGACGCAACCGGAGGCTTAGTATTAACCTCATCATCAACGTCTTCGCCTTTATTTAAGGGAGATCAGAAAGCATCAAATTATGCGGCGTATCTTCAACTGGAGAAAGGTTGGCGTAGGTTTTCATTTACAGGGGGTACGCGATATGAATGGTTTCGTCTGAATCAAAAAGAAGAAGGGAGACCGGTCTTCAGAGCTGGACTAAATTACAAAGCTGCTGATTATACATTCATAAGAGCGAGCTATGGAGAAGGCTATCGGTTTCCAAGTATTGCAGAATCATTTATTACAACATCGGTGGGCCCGGTGAGTATATTTCCGAATACAGAATTACAATCTGAGACAGGAACCAATCTTGAAGTTGGTATAAAACAAGGATTTAGAATTAAGAAAAAGACCGATGTTTTATTCGACTTCGCCTTATTCCAAATGGAATACAACAATATGATGGAATTTACTTTTGGACAATGGGGTGCACTTGTTCCACCACTTTATGGAGTGGGCTTTAAAACAATCAATACCGGAAGAGCCAGGGTAAGTGGTTTTGAAACCAGCTTATCCTTCGAATCAAAACTAAAAATCGTTGAAATTCAGGGATTTATAGGATACACCTATGCGAAGTCCGAAGCACTAGATCCTACTAAAATTATAGCAATTGATAATGGTGGCAGAGAACTTACATATCTAAACACTAGTTCAAATACCCAAGATAATATTCTAAAGTATCGACCCATTCACTCTGCTAAAACTGATGTAATGTTTAAGTTTAAAAAGCTAGCATTTGGGTTTGGGACAACCATACAGTCTGAAGTTAAAAATATTGACACAGCCTTTGTTTCACCGCCAATAAGCTTCTTCGTTCCAGGAGTAGAAAGTGCAAATAATCAGGGACTTAGTGCGTTTGTCTTAATGAATACTCGAATAGGATATAATGCCACAAAGCGATTAAAAGTAAACCTTATTATATCCAATATTGCCAATAAAGAGTATATGATCAGACCAGCAGATTTTGGTTCACCAAGAAGTTTAAGATTCCAAGTTGTTTATACATTGGACAAATCTTAGACACAATTAGTCAAGTAAACTAATCCTGTTGATTTTATAGCCACTCGTCAAGTTAGATTTGCAAGGCATGAGCATTATTAAAAAGCTTGCAAGTGATACAGCAGTTTATGGTATACCAAGTATAGTTGGTAGATCTATTAATTTTCTGCTAATCTTTTTCTTTACTGGCTTTTTTACACCAGAGCTTTTAGCTCCACAAATTGAATTCTACGCCTATGCTGGATTTTTCTTCGTAGTGCTTCCTCATGGAATGGAAACAGCCTTTTTCAATTTTGCTAGGGTAAAAGACAATTACAAAAACGTATTCGCAACCGCAATAACATCACTGTTAGTTGCAGTTGCAATTTTTAGTACGTTAATGTTAGTGAATAAACAAAGTGTAGGAGATTTTACTGGCTATCCAAACAATTTATCATACGTAGTTTGGTTTACCATAATATTATCGCTGGATGCTTTAAAATCAATACCTTACGCGTTACTTAGATACCTAAATAAAGCTAAAAAGTTTGCAATCGTCAAAAGCATTGGAATTGCAGTAAATGTTGGTTTAAACATTTTCTTTATTGTCTATTATCCAAACATTGCAGGAGTTGAACGAAGTGTTGAATACATTTTTATTTCTAATTTAATTGCAAGCGGCATTGAATTTCTCTTATTAAGCTCAGATATTCTAAATCATTTTGGAAAACCCAGTAAGGAGTTATGGAAGAAAATGTTCAAGTATTCCTGGCCACTTATTATCTTGGGTCTTGCGGGTATGGTAAACGAAACTTTTGATCGCTTGGCATTGCGGAAACTACTTCCTGCTGATATTGCCGATTTTGAAATAGGTGTCTACGGCACTTTTTATAAATTGAGCATGTTAATGACCATCTTTATTCAGGCTTTTCGCTTTGCAGCCGAACCGCTTTTTTTCTCTCAAGCAGAAAAGCATAACGCAAAAGAGTCATACATCGTAATAATGAATTACTTTGTTTTTGCTTGTGGAGGGATATTTTTAGTTACATCTCTGTTCAAATCCGAAATTGCTCGTTTGCTAATTTTTAAAGAAGAATTTCACCAGCATCCTGATGCACTTTGGATTGTCCCAATATTGCTGATGGCCAACATGTTTTTAGGGATATTCTTTAATTTAAGTATTTGGTATAAGCTAAATGATAAAACCAAACTGGGAGCACTAATAACATCGATTGGAGCAGGCTTAACTATTATTCTTCTCTATTTATATGTTCCTCAATATGGTTTTAAAGCAGCGGCAATAACAACATTAATTGCCTATTTTGTGATGACTATAATTAGTTATTTCTTGGGCCAAATCTATTATCCAATAAAGTATAATATTAAGCAAATTCTAATAATGATTTTGTTGGGAGTTGGGCTATACCTGCTGGATGAAAATCTGGCTATTGAAGGTGCCAGCAAGTATATCCTTAAATCCATTCTTCTTCTGGTTTATGGATTAGTTGGGTATTCAGTTTTATTAAGTACTAAAAAAACTAAATTTGCCCATTAATGATTGAGCTTTCGGTAATAAATAAAAGCAACAACCCTCTGCCAGTTTATCAAACACAACAATCTGCTGGCCTAGATCTAAATGCATTCATAGACGAGAGTATTGAAATTGGTCCTCTGGATCGAAAACTTGTAGGAACCGGCTTGTATATTGCACTACCCGAAGGTTATGAGGCGATGATTCGCCCTCGAAGTGGCATGGCATTAAAGCATGGAATCACTGTGTTAAATACACCTGGAACAATTGACGCCGACTATCGTGGTGAAATTAAAGTGCTGCTAATCAACCTTTCAAATGAAAAATTTAAGATTAGCAACGGAGATAGAATTGCTCAAATGGTAGTTAATAAGTTTGAACAGGTGCAATTTAAGTTAGTTGACAACTTGGATAGCACAGAGCGTGGAGCTGGCGGTTATGGCCACACCGGAATTTAAAGACAAATTGAACTAGTATATAAATGAACATAATTATACCAATGGCAGGAATAGGAAAGAGGATGAGACCTCATACCCTAACCGTGCCAAAACCATTATTACCCGTAGCCGGAAAACCAATTGTACAACGTCTGGTTGAAGACATTGCCAAAATGGTAAACGAACCTTTGGATGAAATTGCATTTGTAATTGGTGACAACGAACAATTCTTTGGCAAAGAAGTCCAACAACATTTATTAGATGTCGCAGAAAAATTAGGTGCACGTGGTTCCATTAATTTTCAAAAGGAAGCACTAGGAACAGCACATGCTATTTACAGTGCGAAACAGGCATTGAATGGTAAAGTAATAGTAGCTTTTGCCGACACTTTATTTCGTGCAGACTTTGTTCTTGACGCGAGTGTTGACGGAACAATATGGGTGAAAGAAGTAGAAGATCCTAGAGCTTTTGGTGTAGTAAAGCTAGACGAAGAAGGGTTTATTGAGGATTTTGTAGAGAAGCCTGAAAATCCAGAATCTAATCTTGCAATCATTGGAATTTATTATTTCAAAGATGGAATGGAGTTGAGAAAAGAGATCGAATATCTATTGGACAATAACATTACTGAGAAAGGAGAGTTTCAACTAACCAATGCTCTCGACAGCCTTAAAAATGCAGGCAGAAAGTTTATGCCAGGAAAAGTTATCGAATGGTGGGATTGTGGCAATAAAAATGCAACTGTTCATACAAATCAACGTGTTTTAGCAAATGCAAACGGAACTCCATTGGTTGATAGTTCGCTAGAAAACAATAACTCTACTATTATTAAACCGTGTTATATTGGTAAAAACGTTAAACTAATTAATTCAACTGTTGGTCCTTATGTTTCAATAGGAGACAATAGTGTAATTGAAGACAGCGTTATCGAAAACAGTATAATACAAACATATGCCATGATTAGGAATGCAAAATTGGAAAACTCAATGATTGGAAACCATGTAGAGTTTGATGGCAACGCAAACCAAGTGAGTATTAGCGATTTTTCAACTCAAAGAATTGATTAAGAACAGTCAAATAGCTTTTTTGGCAATCACGATTTTATTAGGTGGTTGTAGATCTGTAAAGACAGTTTCGAGCAGCGAAATGTCTTATAATCAACAAAAAACGTTTGAAAAATTCTATTTCGAAGCTTCAAAACAGAAGATCCTCAACAATCAAGAAAAAGCATTGACGCTTTTTCAATCTGCACTCGAAACATATCCCAAAAGCGACGCCACCATGTATCAATTGGCACGATTGTATTATCAAATGGATCAATACAATCAAGCACTTTATTGGTCAGAAAAAGCAGTTTCCACCAGCAAAACATATAACAAATGGTACTCAGGTCAGTTAGCTCAGTTCTACAATAGGTTTGGCAAGTATGAAGAATCTGCGAAAGTGTTTCAGTCCATGATAAAAGAAGATCCTGGGAATAACGAGAATTATATAGAAGCAGCTAATCAGTATTTTAACGCTAAAAAGTATCAAGAATCAATTGCAGTTCTGTTAGCTATGCAATCTCGATTTGGCATAGAAGAAGCATCTTCCACACGATTGGAGTATGTGTATACCACCATGGGTGAGAATGAAAAAGCGATTGCCGAATTAGAAAAGCTTAGTAATAAATACCCAACAAATACCAATTTCAAGGGTTATTTATCTGATGGATACCTAAGGCTGAATCAGAAAGAGAAAGCGATTCAACAGCTTAATGAAATTATTGAAATCGACAGTAATGAAGGGTTTGCATACTATGCCTTATATAACTTGCATCAAGAATCAGGCGATAAAGACTTATCTTTTTATAATTTGAAAAAAGCGTTTCAAAAAGACAATTTAGATATTCAGCAAAAGCTACAAGCAACTAGCAGTTTCTTTCTACAGCTAAAGAAAGATAATCGTGCAAGAGACCAAGTACTTGAATTGAGCGATATACTGGAATCTAAATACCCCAACCAAATTGAGCCTTACATTCTAAAAACGGATATATACGCAACCTTGGAGGACTTTCAGTCCGCCAGAAAGTACGCTCTAAAAGCAATTGAAGTAGATGCGTCAGATTTTAAATCATGGAGTAAATTATTGAGTTTGAATGCCCAATTGAATGATCCAAGACTTCAAATTGAAGATACCAAAAGAGCGATTGAACTCTTTCCAAATATGGCTGGACTCTATACCGCTAGAGCATATGCATTGTTAGAAGTAGAAGAGTATGAAGAAGCCGTTATTACGGTTAATGAAGGATTAGAAGTGGCAGTTGAAAAGCCAGATAAATTGGAACTTCTTCTTTGTAGTGCTTCATGCTATAATAAACTTGGTAATTTCGAAAAATCGGATGCTGAATATGAGAAGGTATTGAACATGAGTCCCTATAACTCTTTGGCAATGAACAACTATGCATACAATTTAGCAGTTCGAAAAAGCAATTTGAACTATGCCGATTCTTTAATAAATGCGGCGTTGGTTTTGGAACCAACTAATCCATATTTTATGGATACCAAGGCATGGGTGCTCTATTCATTGGAATCTTATACTGATGCTTTAGATTGGCTTTGGAAGGCTGTAGAAATAGATTCATCTAATCCAGAATACTATGAACACCTGTATGAGGTGTATTTGAAGCTGGGGAATAGTAGTAAGGCAGACGAAATGGCTAAAAAGGTAAAGGAACTAACACATGAGAAATAGAAAAATTGTAGCATTCATGCTGGTTCTTGTAGTCGCTATTCTTACAGGATGTAAAACAAAGAAGGGTACCAATGCAATTGACCTTGATGCCCAAGTTATGGAGCAGTTTTGGAATAATCAGTTTGATTATAACTATCTGGAAATGAGGGGAAAAACAAGTATAATCCGCGACGGAAAGACACAAAATGTGTCGATGCATCTAAAAATGAAAAAGGATAGTATTTTGTGGGGTAGGTTTAGCCTCTTTGGTTTTGAAATTGGTCGAGTTAAGATTACCAAAGACAGTTTTTACCTTTTAAATACAATGCAAAGTGAATACATGATGTATGACAATCGCTACTTAGAACAGTTTATTGGCTTTCGAGCAGAAGTTGGTCAGATACAGAGTTTGCTTTTGGGCAATGCTCCATTTGATAGTGCAATGTATAAATTGAATAAGGAAGCAATGAAATTGGAGGCGAATGAAGGTATCGCAACTAACACTTTAGAATTAAACAGTGATTTTCGAACATTATTCTCAAATATTGTAACTCCTGACACAACTCAAAACGCAGATATTCAGTATGATACATACGAAGATTTAAACAATAAGTTAATGCCTAAAAATGTGAACATTTCAGTGAAAAATTCACAGCAAGCACTGAATGTTGTGCTTAATTACCAAGTTGTAAACACAAATACCATAACTACATTCCCATTCTCGATTCCGAATGGGTATAAAAGAAGGTAAATTTCAGAAGATCATTTTACTGGCGTTATTAGTAATGCCTATGTTGTTGGCGTCAACCCATCAGCAAGGAAGTGCTGAGTCACGAATACTCGAAAAAGAGATATCCGTGCTTCAAGAAGCTGCTGCAAGAAATGACAAACAACTTCAAGTTATTCTAAACGACATTTCATCGTTGGAATATAAGGTGGCTCTCAACAAGAAAGTTATTTACTTAATCAATGGAAATAAGAGCATAACTGATGAAGATTTCAATTCACTGTCGAACCAACTTAGTGCTTTAAATGAGGAAAGAGCAACCGCGATAGCTCAGTATCAGGTTATTCTGTTGGAGGAATATAAAAATCGTGATTATAAATCAAAATTATATTTCTTAGCATCGTCTAGCAGTTTAAGTGAGCTAGTAAACAGAATTAGCCATTTGAACAAACTAAAAAGATTACGCCAGAAACAATTGGAAATGGTAGAAGCCAAAAGACAAGAGGTTCAAAATAAATTGGCTATATATGGCGGAAGTAATGAAGACAAAACACAATTGGCTGAGAAAAAGGTATTAGACTCACAAAAATTGAACGAAAATCTTAGAGAAAAGCACTTGAAGGCTAAGGAGTTAGAGAGAAATGGAAATGTCTTGAAGCTTGAGCTAAGGAAAAAGAAACACCTGTTCAATACAATTAATAAGCCGAAGCG
>CBDUEX010000006.1:0-13985 GCA_965366305.1 uncultured Bacteroidia bacterium
CGAGAAGTTGACAATCCTTCAGAAATTTTAATTAATCAACGAAGTGAGAACTTATCAGGCGTGGGAGTAGTTGCTTCGTTAGAAGGAAATAGAAGCTTACTAATTGAAACCCAAGCACTCGTAAGTGCGGCTGTTTATGGTAATCCACAACGAAATACCAATGGATATGACATTAAACGACTCAATATGCTTTTAGCGGTATTAGAAAAAAGATGTGGTTATAAACTCTCACAACAAGATGTATTTGTAAATATCGCCGGGGGCATTAAAGTATCAGACCCTGCAACTGATTTAGGTATTGCGGCATCTATTGTTTCATCATTTGAAAATTTAGCCTTACCAAACAAGATGGTCTTTGCAGGCGAAATTGGCTTAAGTGGCGAAGTTAGAGGGGTAAATCGTATCGATCAACGCTTAAAAGAGGCAGAAAAATTGGGCTTTAAAGAGTTCATTCTATCCGACCAATTGGATATTAATCAAAAGGAGTATAAGATTAAACTACATCGAGTAGGTAACATAAACCAAGTATTCAACCTTCTTTTCGGTTAAAAAACTGGCTAAATATATGTACATTGCAAGAGGTCAAACCTAGCATATATGACGGGTTTGTGGGAATTGTTGTGTCTGAAGTATGGCATTTTTGTATTTATTTTAAAAATATTTTAAAAATGATGCAACCAAACATCCAATTGTCCGACTAATGAGTAAAAAGGATAATTTGGCAAATGAACAGGAACTTATTTCAGCCTGCATTGATAATAACCCACGAGCACAAAAACTGTTGTTTGAAATGTATGCGGGTAAAATGCTTGGAGTCTGTTCTCGTTATTGTCCAAATTTAGAAGATGCAAAGGATGCGTTACATGAAGGATTTATTAAGATATTCAAACAAATTGACAAGTTTAATGGCAACAGTAAACTTCAAACTTGGATGACTCGAATCATGATTTTTACAGCAATAGATCACTTCAAAAGAAGCATTAAATTTAACTACTACGAAAATGATGAAGACATATATAAAGCTACAAACAAAGAAATCTCAGAAGAGGTGGAATATGATGATGAAAAAGTTAACATTAACGACCTTTACGCCGTGATAAACGAATTGCCACAAGGATATAAGATGGTTTTTAACCTTTACGCAATTGATGGGTTCACCCATAAACAAATTGCGGAAAAACTTGGAATTTCTGAAGGCACTTCAAAAAGTCAGTTGGCGAGAGCACGTAAATTGTTGCAAACACTAGTAAAAGAAAAATTAAATCTTGGCTAAGCATAAAAAACATATCGATGATTTTTTTAAGGATCACTTAAGTGATTCTTCTCTACCCCTCTCTGGCGGTGAGTGGGATGCTATTGCTAAAGAACTCCATCCTAAAAAGAAACGGTTTATTTGGTGGATTTGGTTGTTACCTGCAATTGTTGCTGGTGCCGCAATCTTCTATTTCTCAAGTATTACTAGTGGATCTAAAACATCTACTGTTCAGGCTAATATTCCAGAAATTACGTCAAACCAAACGTTAGACAACACAGCTGCATTACAAAATCACGAAGAATTTCAAAAAAACAACGAAGCGGAAACCTCTCAATTACCAGATAATAATGTAGAGTTAGCGATAGAAGCTTTATCTCCAAAAGCAATTCATACTAAATCGAGCAATAAAGCATCGTCAAACAACACAAATCCAATTGGAAGTAAGCAAAGTTCAAATACTTCAAGTGTTAGTTCGGAACCAGTATCCACTCAAATTTCAGATCCATCGTTGCCTATAGTAGAACAACCTGCTGCGTTAACTACAGGGAAATACAATGAACTGCAAGATTTAGTTCTCCTGTCTAAGCATCAGGTATCATTTGATTATTCTAACGCTTATGCATTTGATGCTATTTTGTTAAAAGGAGATTCAGGTAATTCTACAGATAGAACGAAGTACGTTTACCCTCCAATTGGGCCTAAACCAATCCTTTCGAATCTACAAATAGGCTTTACTATCGATGGCTTATCCAATAACCAAAACCTACAAAGCACGGTTTCAGATGGGTCTAGTTATACAAAATTTAGAGAACAAAATGAAAGTTCTAGAATTACATCTGCATATAATTTCCATGTTAAATCAAGTATTAAAAGCTTAACTGCTGCAACAGGACTATCTTATGTAATTAAAGGGCAACAACTAGATGGTGGTGCAAATCCTTCAACGTTGACTTATCAAATTTATGATAGCATTCCGTACATTGATATAGATGGAAACTTAACTTATCTTCCTTACAACTACAGAGATACTTCTATTAGTGGGAACTTTGTTAGCCCATCATACCACTATGTAAACATTCCATTAAAACTAGGTAAGACATTTAACATTACCAATCGATTTAGTGTAGAAGCACTCGCGGAAGTAAGAGTAGGATATTTAGTTTCTACTTCTGGCACCAGTTTAAATTACGCTATTAAACCAACTAGCATAAGTGCTTCAGACTTCAACCGTTTTAATCTAGGAACTGGAGGTTCTTTAGGATTAAACTATAAATTAAAAAATAATATTTCCTTCACCATAAATGCAAACTTCAATACCGACTTAAGTAACAACTTAAAGCAAGAGAAAACGTCACAGAAGTTTACGTTATATGGAATGGGAGTTGGTATATTTTATTCAATTAACAACAAGTAGGATATGAGAAGAGCAGTAATATTATACATAATCGTGTTGTCCTTTTTTAGTGGAGAAGCACAAATCTGGAGACAGTTTCAAGATGGCATTGAATCAAATCCAACAGCAATAACAGTAGAAGAAGGTTTAATTGCTACCGCACACATTATCGCAACAAAAGGTGGAACAAGAACATATAAGATCAACGTTTGGAACGGCTATTATTGGCAGGCACTTCCACTAATTGAAACGGATTCCAATGGCTTGATTTACTCATTACAGTTTTATAAAAAAGCCTTATACATTGCTGGTAAATTCACAGAGGCAAACGACCTCGATTCTTCTAAAAACATCATTCGATGGAGCAATCGAAAATATGAAGCTGTGCCTCAAGCATGGCGAAAGCTAAATGATTTTTCTCGCATAGACGGGATGGCTGTTTATGGAAATACGCTCTTACTTCACGGGCCATTTATAAATACCTCAACTGCCAATAATGGAGACAATTTAGTTGCGTTTTCAGGCAACTCTGTAACCGCTATGCCAGTTAATTTTGGTAAGGGAATTGATGGCAATATCTATGATATTAATAGCGACCAAGACGACTTTTTAGTTATTGGAGGTAGATTCACCAAAGTGGATGGAACAATCGCCAAACAAATAGCATATTTCACTAATAATCAATGGACTAGAATAACAAACAACACCATTATTCCAATAAAGTTAGCGGTTCACAATAGTGAAATATTCTTTTATGGAAGTGAACTAGGAAAATCTCAACGAGGATTTTACAAAGTAAGTGGTAGTGGAATAGATACACTTAACAAAGGCTTGACTGAAGTATCAAAAATTTATGATATAGTAACTGTTGGAGGTACCCTATATGCATGTGGATTGTTTACCTTAAATGATCAACTTGACGACCAACACCTCATTAAATATGAAAAAGGGGAATGGGTGCCCGTGCAAAACGGCAATCTTTCTGGAATTACAAAACTGGTCAATTTCAAAAACACGCTGGTTTCAGCTGGATCTTTTACTTATAATTCAATATTTAATCTTAATCACATAGCCCAATATGTAGAAAATGCGGGCATTGCTTCTGGAAGCATCTTCTTTGACAAAGATAAAAACTGCGTGTTTAGTGATAGGGACGAACAGCTTACTTCAATGATGGTGCAAGTGAGCCCTGGCAATCAAATTATTAAGCCGAATAAAAATGTTAGATTTTATACTGTTTTGGAGAATGGCAACTACATCTTTAAAATTATTCCAACCAAGTATTGGAAAGCAGCTGCAGGTTGTAATGGAAGTGAAATAAAAGCGGTAATATCAAAAGGAGCAGTAAACGATTCTATAAACTTTGCGATGCTTCTTGAATTTGGTAAGCCAGACTTAAGTGTTAAGCTTACCTCTTTGACAGGTTGGACCGCTCGCAACAATAAAGTTAATCAATATCAAATTACGTATTCTAATGTTGGTTCTGAAGATATTATTGAAACACAAGTTGTGCTAAAACTTGATGGTAATCTTAAGAATATACAGGCCAAGCCTGCTCCATCACAAATACTAGCAGACAGCATTATTTGGGAGGTAAAAGAATTATATGTTGGTGAATCGAGACAAATTTTTTGTTCCATTGAAGTAGATGCAGATGATGCCACTAAGGAAGTGAATTTGGAGGCAAGCATTCCACTTCAAGAAGGAGAAGAGGAAGAAGAAGATAATACTTCTGGACTTCAGCAAATATTAAGTAGCGAAGATTTTGAATTTAGGAAGCAAGTATTCCCAAGTGCTGGTGGCGATACTGCTATTATTCAAGAAACAGAAGATAAGATTCAGTATCAAATTAGTTTCAGCAATTTCACTTCAGATACTATTCGAAATGTATATGTAATAGACACTATTGGTTTAAATCATTCAATGACTTACATAAAAGAAATTGGTGCAAGTCATTATTTCCAAACTCAAGTTTATCCTGGCTTACCTGGTTCTGACATTGGAATAATCGTCTACACGTTTAATAATATTGATTTACCTCCAAATCCTACCAAAAATCCAGAGATGAGTGGCAGTACTGGCTATATTACTTTTGAGATTGGATTGCAAACGGGATTAACAGAAGGCACCATGCTAACAAATAAAGCTCATGTCTCCTTTGATTATTACAGCCCCGAACAAACCAATTGGGTATATGCTTTAGTTGAAGAGGAAACGGTTGGAATTACCAAAATTGAAGAAAAACAATTAAAGCTATTTCCAAACCCAACTAACAATATGTTGTACTTTGAAATGCCACTACACGCAAATGCTACTTTTCGAGTATCATCCGTATCTGGTGAATCAGTTGGGCAAGGTGCATTGAAACAAAATGCATTGAATGTAGCGTCTTATGCCTCTGGTTTATACTTTATTGAAGTAATAGCTGAAGATGTAGCCTACCGAGCGAAATTTATCAAATACTAAAGTTCAATCACATCTTCAGCCAAAGCAATTGGATGAAATTTCTGAATAATCCACTTAGAACTATCATTCAGTTGTTGAAACTCTGAATTGAAGTTTTCTTGCGATAATTCATTATAAAACAGCTTAAATGCCTTTTTACTTTCATTTAGGGTTTTTATAAATAAAGAATATTCTACCTCTCGTTCTGTTTTAACTACCAATACATTTTTAACCGTTTTTCGTTTATCAAAACCGGATGCAATTTCAGTACTTAAACTCTCAAAATTGACTTGGTTACTTCCCAAGAGTAATTGTCCTGCACGGTTAATAATCAGGTTTGATTGAACAATGGAAATGCTATCGGGAACGGCATAAGGCTTAGAAATAGTTGAACTAATGCCATAATCATTATGAATGGTAGTGGATACCAAAAAAAATACAAGCAGTAAAAAAGCTACATCTGCCATCGTACCGCTATTCACTTCTGGGGTCTTCTTTATTAATCTTTGCATAAATATAAGACTGAAACTAGCCTAGTTTTGGTGCATTGGGTTTATAAACTCTCCCTCGCATTTGAACAACGTTGTATTGTTGAATAAAACTTACTTTTGTCGCATCATTTAAAAATGTTAATTCAAGTATTAAAATCTAAGATTCACAGAGCCAAAATCACTCAAACTGAATTGGACTATGTTGGAAGTATTACCATTGATGAAGACTTAATGGATGCTGCCAATATGATTGAAGGTGAAAAAGTTCTTATTGTGAACAATAACAATGGCGAAAGGCTAGAAACATATGCAATTGCAGGAGAACGAGGAAGTGGAATGATTTGTTTAAATGGAGCTGCCGCTCGAAAAGCTGCCAAAGGAGATGTTGTTATAATTATCTCATTCGCACTTATGGAGTTTGAAGAAGCAAAAACATTTATTCCTTTCTTAGTATTTCCAGATAAAAATAATAAAGCGATTCTTGACTAAAAAAGTAAAAACATTTATTAATACCGTTGTATTTCTAATTCTAGGAGCGGCGTTATTTTACTGGGCATTAAGTAAAGAAGACACTTCGTCGTTAATTACTGAAATTAAGTCTGCAGACATTACATTTATTTTACTTTCGATGTTGTGTGGAATTTTAAGTCATTTAGCTCGTGCATTAAGGTGGAAGCTATTACTTACACCAATGGGATATAAAGCTAAAACTGCGAATAGTTTCCATGCAGTTATTCTAGGCTATTTAGTAAACATGGCACTTCCACGTGTTGGTGAGATTACACGCCCTGCAGTATTAAGTAAACTAGAAAACATTCCATTCAATAAGTTGATGGGAACTGTTTTAATTGAACGAATCGTAGATTTATTTATAACCCTGCTCATTGCTATCAGTATATTCTTTATACAATTTGATATCATATATGACTTTGCTGCATCGTTGTTTGCAGACACTTCCAGTTCAAATGCAATTCTGTATGGTATCATTACACTTGTTGGGATTTTGGCATTGTATCTTATCTATCGTTTTAGACATTGGTTTTATAATTTACCAATTATTAAAAAGTTTAAAGATTTTATAGAAGGCATGTTAGATGGAGTTAGAACTATATTTAAATTGGAGCAAAAAGGGCTCTTTATTTTTTACAGTATATTTATATGGGTGATGTATTTTTTTATGCCATATTTCGTTCTTTTTGCATTGGATGGAACATCCCATTTAGGTGCATCCGCCAGCTTAACGGTTTTACTTTTTGGAACGGCAGCTATGATAGTACCCGTACCTGGAGGAGTGGGGACATTTGAAGTGATGGTTCCTGCCGGATTGGCACTTTACGGTATTGGATCGTTGGTGGGTAGTTCGTATGCTCTAATTACACACGCCATTCAATTTATAGTAATTATTGGAGTAGGTGTTATTTCAATTATTTACTTTATTGTTAAAAGTCAAAAAATAAAAAAGAACAATGCGTTGGAATCAGATAATTGAAGACAAAATTTATAGTGACTATAAAGTACTAGCCAAGCAAGTTAAGAATTGGCAAATGTTTAATGAAAAAGTGGTGTTTACCAATGGCTGTTTCGACATTATACATTTGGGTCATATTGATTATTTAAGTAAGGCTGCCGATTTAGGCGATAGATTCATTATTGGTTTAAATACAGATGCTTCTGTTTCTAAATTAAAAGGGGCAAATCGACCAATCATCAACCAAGTTACTCGAGCACACAAGTTAGCCGCTATGGCATTTGTTGATGCAGTTGTGTACTTTGATGAAGAAACGCCATTAGAATTGATTAAAACGGTAAAACCAGACGTCTTGGTTAAAGGTGGAGACTACACAATTGAGACGATTGTTGGTGCTACTGAAATATTAGCGAACAATGGCAAAGTGGAAGTGATTCCTTTTTTAGAAGGGCACAGTACTACCTCTATTATCGAAAAGATTAGAAGCTAGCTATTTTCGTTGTCCGCCTTTTAACTCTTTTTGCAAGCGGTCCAATTTATCCCATTCCTCGTTATTTGCTAACACTGCCTGTTCTGCCCAAGTAGCTGGATTATGAACAGCATACGTAGGTCCTTGAGCAATAAGAACATCTTTAATTTTGGCAACGTCAACGTTCATCAAATCTTTAAAAGTTTGAATCCCCTCGGTGTTCAATATTTGCTCAATTTTAGGTCCAATCCCTTCAATTTTTTTAAGATCATCCTTTGTTGAGGATGGAGAGCTTTTAGTTGTAGCACCTGAAGTTGAAGCAACTATAGGAGCTGGTTTAACTGCTGATTCAACTGGCTTATTTAAGGTTTGCTCAGCTTTTAACTTAGCTTCATAACAAAGCGATAATTTATCATTGAGTCTGCTTATTTCTGCTTTTTGTTCTATAATGGTATTTTCCAAAAATGAAGTATCATTTGGTTCCGGATCTGACTTGGATTTTAAAAAAGCAAGATCATGTTCTAATTCTGCATTTCTGTTTTTAAGCTTGCTATTTAGCATTAATCTGAGTAAATATCCCAGCACAAACGCACCTAAAAGTATAAATGCTATTTCCCAAACATAAGTTGTCATACTCGATGACCCTGGACCTTCAAAAAACTGTTCTGTATTCATGGTATTATTTATTAATTAATATTTCCACTCTCCTATTCTGAGCTCTTCCTTGTTCAATACTATTATCGGCAATTGGCTCTGTTTCCCCTTTTGATGTAGCATTAATATTGAAAGCGTCCATTCCTTTACTTACTAAAATGTCTTTTATTGTATTTGCAGAGCCCAAAGCCACAGTGAAATTTTCAGCTTCAGTACCGGAATTATCAGAATGGCCAACAACGTCAATTATTCTGCCTTTATTTTCTTGCACCAAAAGATCAAGATAATCCAAAATCTCTTTACTAATTTCACCATTATTTGAACCGGAAACAAAATTAATCACAGCACCAAAATCAGTTTCTTGTACAAATCTATTTTTAGTGAGTACTTCAAATTCTATAGCATCTAATAGTTGATAGCTGGTATCCATTCCACGTTCCTTCCCTTCAAAAATAAATCGAGTATCAGCTAAACTTGGAAATAGATTCCGAACATTAATTGCCCGAGCTATCCCGAGATTATCAAAACCAGAGTTATTCAATTCACTAGGACTATAAAACCCAAGTACTTTTAACAGGTTGGAAGTATCTAATTTATTTAAGATTTCGGTTTTAACAGCTTCAAATGAACTTGAAGTTTTAGGATTGAAATCATTAACAGCAAAACCAAGAGGAAGATTCTCGCTTTTTTGAATAGCTGAATTGGAGCACACCTGCTTTATGTTGCATACATAATACCAGCCCGACCCTGCAGACCAGAGTAAGAATAAAAATATAACAAGATAAGCTCTAGCGTTCATTTATTGGATATTAAGCGGAGAGAGAGGGATTCGAACCCCCGGTACCCTTTTGGGGCACTCACGCTTTCCAAGCGTGCCTGTTCGGCCACTCCAGCATCTCTCCTAATTACGTTACAAAGTAAATTATAAATTAAACAATGACAATGCGTTCTCACTAGTTATCTCAGATATTTCATCAACGGAGACACCATATATTTTTGAAAGTTCTTCAGCAACTAAAACTACATAAGAGGACTCATTTCGTTTACCACGATAAGGCACTGGTGCTAAGTATGGTGAATCTGTCTCAATTACTAATTTCGACAAAGGTACTTCGGCTAAAACCTCACGTAAATTTGAGTTTTTAAAGGTGACTACACCTCCAATACCCATATAAAAACCAAGCTGTTCAATTTCCTTAGCTTGTTCAACTGTTCCAGTAAAACAGTGAAAAACACCTGTAATCTTGCCTTCAAAGTTCTGTTTGATAATATTTATAATGATATCAATCGAATCTCGTGAATGAATTACAATAGGTAGGTTTCTTTCTATAGCCCACTCGCATTGTATTTTAAAGGCGTTCTCTTGAATATTTTGGGTTGTTTTATCCCAGTACAAATCCACTCCAATTTCTCCAACTGCAATACATTTTTTTGAGTCTAATTCTAGCTTAATTTTCGCTAACACTTCTATGTAATCTTGCTTTACAGAACAAGGGTGTAATCCCATCATTCGATGGAAAAAACTAGGGTTATGTACAACGAGTTGGTTGAGAGGTTCTATGCTTTCTAAATCGATGTTTGGCAGCAATACCTTTGTTACACCTGCAGATTGGGCTTTTTCAATAACTGTTTCAATATCTTCTTTAAACTCCTCAGCATACAAGTGCGAATGTGTATCAATAATCATAAAAGTGCCACAAAGCTAAATCTCTTATCAATTAAGTTGATAGAAACACTTGAAACTTTATACAACAAAAAAGCCTCCTATCAAATGATAGGAGGCTTTTAGATTATTGAGATCTAAAATTATTTAGATACTGTTATTCTTTTAGTTGCGTAGAAATCTCCGTTTTTAACTTGTACAAAGTAAACTCCATCAGCAATTGCTGACATATTTACACTGTATTTTCCGTTAAACATATCTACTAACTCAACTGGTACTTCATTTCCTAAGATATCGCCTACTTTGATAACTACGTCATCAGAAGCATTTGCTATCTCTAAATTAAAGCTACCTGCATTCGGGTTAGGATATACATTGATCATATCATTGTCTTGTGCTAATTTCTCAACACCTAACAAGTCAATTACAACTGTTTGACACTCATCTTCACTCCAGCAAATAGTATTCTTAGTAGTTAAACAAACTTCATAAGAACCATTATCAACATTGTTGTAAGTATAAGATGGGTTTTGAACTGTTGATTTTGCTCCGTCACCGAATCTCCATTGGTAAATAGTCATTCCGCTTGGTCCTGTAAATTCAACATGTCTACCTTGTCTGTTTGCACTAAATGAAGCATCTGGAGCTGCATTTATTGTAAGTGACTTAGTAAGAACATCTGGACATCCACCTGGAACAATTGCGTTTAATGTAACGTTAACAATTCTAGTGTTTCCTGTAACTGGGTATTCAAATCTAGGATTTAAGTTAGTTGAAGTACTTGCTCCAGCATCACCAAACTCCCAAATATACTCAAGGTCTCCAGCTGCAACTGTTGAAGAGTTAGTGAAAATAGCTTCATCGCCTTCACATACATCTTTCACAGCAAACGCTGCTTTTGCTTGTAAAACCACATTGATTTCTTTAGTGATTGAATTTGTACATCCGTTTACATCTGCAACAGTTAATGTTACATTTTTTGCTCCTACGTCACTAAATAAGTGCATTGGAGAAGTTGGGTTAGTTTCGGTGTTCTCACCATTATAATCCCAAACAAATGAACTTTGAGCTCCGTTGTTCGGTGCAGTACCAGTAAACGTAAAGTTAATTGGAGTTAAGTTACAAGCAGCATCCCATGAGAAATCAGCTTCTGGAGATTCTTCTAAAACAATTGTTTCAGTAGAAACGCTCTCACATCCAAACTCAGAAGTTGCAGTTAAAGTAACTGTTTTAGTTCCTGGAGTTGCAAATGGATATTCTGGATTTTTCAATCTTGAAATACCTTCATTATTAAAGTCCCAAGCAAATCCCATATTAGCATTGTTTGGAATTACTGAAGTATTACTGAAAGTAATTTTTTCGTAGTTACATGCACTTGTTGGTGGTACAAATGAAGCAGTTGGCATTTCAAATTGATATGCGTTCTTACTTAATTTAGCTCCACAACCGTTTGCAGTTGCATTAAGAGTAACAACTCTTTGACCTGGTGTAGTAAATGTAAATGTTGGATTTTCTAAAGTAGAAGCACCTTCTCCTGCGAAATTCCAAGAATATGCAATAGTTCCAGAAATACCTTGTGGTAATTTACTGCTGTTATTGAATTGAATTGGAGTTCCTTCACAAGCATTTAATACTTTAAAGTCTAGCTCAGGCTTAGGAGTAACTGTAATTGTATGAGTTTCAGTGTATTCAAATAACGGATAAACTCCATTAATTACTGTTAACACAACGTCAGCACTTCCATAAGTTGTATAACTCCAGAAACCATCTTTAATATCAGAATTATCATCTGTTACTGCAGGATCTGGATCATCAAATTCCCAAGTGTTCAACATATAATCAGAACCTCCTAAAGTAGAAGTGTTTTTAAATGTTGCAACATCTCCTAAACAAATATCATTAGGAGTAAAAGAAGCTACAGGAGTATGAGGAACATATAAATATCTTCCGAAAGTTGTATCACAAAGTGTATTATTATCTAATACCATGATCTCCATAAAGATAGTTGAGTCAGCCAATGAAGGATCTGGATCTACAGTTAATGTTTCATCTCCATTTGTTAATGAGAATCCCATTGCTGTAACATCCACACCACCTGTAGTGGTAGCCGTAACGCTATACTGGTAATCTCCTGCTGTACTTGGAGCACTAGCAGAATAAGCAGTTGGTCTAGTAATATCATACTCAATAATATAATCCTTAACAGTTACGTCAGGATCTCCCATAGAACCATTATTGAAATAGCCATTCCAAGTTCCACTTTGAGTTAAATCACCTCCCGTTGGAGAAGCAGTTGTAGTAATTGAGTGACTTGCATCGCTGTTAGCAGGAACATCATCATCTCCAACAACAGACACTACAATAGCGTGAGTAGTTGAACCATAAAGATTTGCAGGTGCAGTAAATGTAAATGACATTGACGCACCAGCTGCTAATGAACCGCCAACAATTTCTTGATAAGCAGCTCCTCCATTAATAGTGTATTGTAAAGGAATTCCACTTAGGTCATTCGGTCCGTTGTTCTTAATAGTTGCAACAACACCTTCAGTATAAGGAGCACATTCAGTACCACCTACCATGTCAACGCTTACAACTTCAACATCTACGAAATACTCAATAGCTCCAAGATCTGGAGTAGTAGCACTTCTAGCTGCATAAGATTGATCAACTGTTGTTGAAACAACTTTTCCTTTGTTAGCCATTGCAATACTTTGAGGAGTAAGGTCATTGTTTGCTACATCAGTAAAGTTCGCATCGAAGTTTACTGAATTTGCACCACCTTTTCCATTAACCCAATCAGAGAATGAAGTTTGATTTGTTCCATCATAACCATAATGTCTAGATGTATTTACAGCAGATCCTTGCATATCTTCGTTATACAAGTTGTTATAATCAAACGTTGTGTTTGTTTGGTATTCGTAAATACACCATGCACCACCGTTTCCAGCTGCCCAGTTTTGTGTTGCATCAACAATTACGTTGTTTTCTACAAATCCTGACCCACCTTGATAGTAAGTATAGATTCCATAATGACGAGCATAAGCATAAGTTGCGTTACCATCTATATGAATAGAATTATATCTCATGTTTACATCACCTGAACCTTGATATCCATAGTGATAAATACCACCTACGTAGTAAGGACCATAAAGATTAATTGTATTGTTATTAATCTCCATGTCAGAATTACTATAGTAAGTGTATATATACATACCATAAGTAGTTGCATAAGCATACGCTCTATTCGTAATTAAGTCATAGATATTATTGTGCTCAACTCTAACCTCTACTGAACCATTAAAGAAATAGTTATAAACGTAAAGACCATAACAATATGTTGAAGAGTTATTGTTCTCATTGTGAATAGTGTTGTTTTCAAAAACACCACCACTAGATTTCTTCATGTACATACCAAACTGGCCAATATCTTGAATATCATTATTCGTGATATTGATGTTTTGATCAGACGTCAATGAATTGTTTGCAATGTAGATACCAAAGTTAAGACCTCTACCATTTAAGTTAGTTGAACCTTTCCAAAGTTTACAATTGTTGATTGTAACGTTTTCAGTTTCATCACTTGCATCATTGTAATACCAATTTGCATCACTAAGCCAAATGTACGCTCCTTGGTAATACGCAGGGTATCCACCATAGGCATTTGAATTTGAAGCAATAAGTTCACATCCATCCAAAGTTAGGTCTGAGATTCCATCATAACCGTGGAAAATACGACCAGCAGCATTAGTAGATGTTGATTCCATTACAAGATCATTAAATGTAATAAAATTTGTTCCTTCTAACTCAACAACTAGTCCGTTGTAAGTTATTTTTTCGTCATTACCATTAATAGTAATAGTGTTTGTTGAAGAAGAACCAGAAATTGCATCTAAGTAAAATTCCTCATTGTAAGGACCTGAACTTGCAACTACATCTACAGTTACAGCACCCGAAACACCGTTACTCATCAAAGTATCGGAAAGTTCTGTAAAACTTGTGAAGTCACCGCCTCCACCTGCGTCGATAGTATAACTACCGGATAATTGAGCCATCGCTGTTCCCGCAAATAACATGGAACACAGCACAGCTGTTGATTTTAATTTGAAAAGCCAATTCGAATTGTAAATTTTTTTCATACGCTTGATTG
>CBDUEX010000007.1:0-13984 GCA_965366305.1 uncultured Bacteroidia bacterium
TTCCTACCTTTTCTCTTTTATGGGATTCAAAACAACCGGTGGATTAGTCCCCAATATTATTGTATCCGTTATTGGAGCAGCCGTTGTTATTTGGTTATACCGAATGATCGTAAAAAAATAAGCTACGGACTAATTGTTCGCCTAAGCTCAACAATCTTCATTCTTAAGCTTTGGAAGAATTGATACCTCAATTTTTCTGAAACTTCACTTAGCAAAATTGATTTCAATCGAATTTGCTCTACCCACATACTGCACTCTTTTGAAAAATTAGGAGAGAAAGACATCAGCGAATTGAAGGAATTAAAACTTACATAGGTAAATATCTTTTCACCTAAGAATGCTTGAATACAGTTGTTACTCATATAGATATCGCTCTGGTACATCTTAAAAGTACTGGATATTGTTCCTTCTGAACTGCTAATAGTCTTTTGACCTCGTTCTGCTTCTCGCTCTAATTTATCTAATAAGGCATCGATGTCATCACAAATTTGGTTTGCCGTTTCCGGTTCAGCAAACAAACCCGATTCTGCAAAATATTGCACTTGTTTAATTGTACTATCCAACGTTTCTGGTGCCCAAATTTCTGTAGAAGGAATGGCCAGGTAGTTTTTATATATATCCGCCGTAACTTTTTCAAACTCATCAATTGGTTCATTGGCATCAAACTTTTTGTGTCGATAAGACTCAAGATTTAACACCGATCGCTGCCAAAAAAACAATTTAAATCGACTTAAACTCTTAAAACCAAACTGCCTAAAATAAGGTAAATCCATACAGGTCATCTCTATTTTAGCATCTGGTATTTTAGCCAATACTTTTAATTCTTGTTCAATATTCTGCAAGTACGAAGCCATACTAAACTTAGAACCAAACATGGCATTAAATTGAAACGGGACCAATTTCCCAGAATAATTAATAATTGAATCAAACGAGATGTTAAAGTGAAGACATATTTTTTGTATCTCCTCGAAGGTGAGTGCAGTTACACCTCGCATACGGCGATAAGCCGCATCTATGTTCACTCCCAATAAATCTGCAAGTTCGTTGGCAAGATTTTTAGGACCTATTCGCTCTTTACACTGTTCAATTAATAAATGCTGATTGCTCATTTTTAGTATTATTTAATAATAATGTAAATATAAGCTTAATATTTTATTATTTAATACAACCTGCAAAACTTTCTAATATCATTTTCCTCAATAAACATAACCAACTACTTTTCTATTCGTGCTATTTCCAATTATCAAGCCGTATACAATTACAGCCTTCAATATTCGATTACATTCTCGATACGATCCGTCGCACCTTTGACTTAACAAAATGATACAAGTATGAAAAAATCAATTTTAACATTCACCATTATTGTACTGAACCTAGTGGCTCAAGCACAATCACCAAAACTAGCTGTAATAAGCTTTGACGCTAACGACAAAATTTTAAAAACAAATGAACTAACCGAATTACTTCGGATTGAAATTAGCAAACACAACAAATATGAAATGATTGATCGTTACGAAATTGCAGAATCTTTAAATGCAGCTGACATTACTTCAACCACCTGTTTTAGCAAAACCTGCCTCATTAAAGCTGGCGAAGAACTGGGAGTAGCTTTTTCTGTTTCCGGAAGTGCTGACAAAATTGGAGATGCCCTATTTATCCGACTTAGAATGCTAAATCTAAAAACAAAGGCCATCGAAAAAGAAGTGGTTCGAGAATTTCTTTACATTCCAGAAAAAATCAATACAATGATTACTATCTGTGTAAATGAAATGCAAGGAGTAGCAAATGATCAAGTAATCATCAACAGCCTATCAAACAGAGACAGTTACGAAAGTGCTATCAACAACCCCTACTATCAAACATTAAATCTTTCTGGACCACGAATGGGCTACACCTTTTTTACTGGGGAAGCCGCTAGAGTTTTACAAGCTCCTAAAGAAGAAGGAGGTTATGATGCCTTTCCAGCATTTTTTCAAATGGGTTACCAATTTGAAAAACAGTACTTAAACGAAGGAAAATGGCAAGCCTTGTTCGAATTTATTCCATTAGTTTCGGGATTGGATCAAGGACGTTTCATTCCAAGTTTCACAGTTATGAATGGAATAAGAAGCAATAAAAATGGATTAGAATTTGCAATTGGACCATCGTTAAACTTCAGCACTGAATCTGAGAAATACCAAAATGCAGACGGAAAGTGGGTAAGACCTCAAGACGAAGAAAACATAAACGATCTTCCCCTTGAATATAAGGCAGATAGCAGAGGCCAAGTTCGAATGAAAACCTATGTAGTAATTGCTGCTGGTTACTCATTAAAATCAGGAAAACTAAATATCCCTATCAATGCATTTGTTGTGCCATCGAGAGACAACTTTAGATTTGGATTCTCATTTGGATTTAATGCACGTAAATAATAAGCTGACTATGAAAACGCTAAAAATATTGACTATGAAAACTTTATTATTACGACTTACAAGCTCATTCTACAATCAACTTCAATTGGGTTACTTGCCCTTCAATTTTTACCAAATATAAACCACTTACAAGACTTGCAACATTGATGGGTTGAGTTCTGCTTACCTCACCTGTTAAAACGCTTTCTCCCGTAATAGCAATCAATTCTATCTGATAGATGCTCCCTGGCTCTCCTGCATAGTACAATACGTTACTTGCCGGATTTGGATACAAGGTGAAAGGTTCTATTTTTTCGTTGATTTTTTTCATTTGCTCCACTTTTTTTAAGGCTTCAAATGCATCTACTTTCCCCCAACCCCAGCTTATGCTCGCAGTATCCGACAAATCACCTGTAATTTCATCATTCCTTGCCGATTCAATTAATATGGATTTCACATCAGAAGGTCGAATATTTTCATCAGCTTGCAACATTAGAGCTACTACACCTGCAGCTGCTGGCCCCGACATTGATGTGCCTGAAAATCCTGAGAAGGGATAGTTTTTACCGTTAAAACTTGCGTTCTCCACAAGTGTAAACTGATTTGTTGTAAAAGAAGAGACGGAAGACACAACCCCCACTCCTGGTGCACTTATATCAGGCTTAATCCGCCCATCTATAGTGGGTCCCTTGCTTGAAAAAGGTGCAATTGTTCCTCCAAACAAGGAACCGTTAGAGAGCGTAACTTGCGCTTGATGAGCAGCAATTGAAATAGGTGCTTCTGCACTTGCCGGTTCTCCAACTCCATATAAATTATCTCCTGCAACCCAATTGTTTTCTAAAGCTGTAAATGCCATTCCCCAGTTTCCAACATCATTTGAAAGCTCTGTAACATTCCAATAATGAACTGTACCGGTTGCCGCATGCGACTTTAACGCTATTCGCAAAGATGTGTTTGTATTTTTAACTCTTAAACGAATTTGTGGCCGATTACTCAACGGATGAGCTTCTTCAATTAAAGCGTTGTAAAAAACAGTATCAGCTCCTATCACCAAAAAACTGTCAACATAAGAAGCATCTACATCTGTATTAAACATTTTTGTTTCTGCCAATAAGGCTTTGCTGCCAGAATACACTTCAATTCCCGCTCCAAAACTGGAGTTTGCTTCTCCCCACATCGAAATGCTCTGCCCCCACATGCTTTGATGTGCTGAATATGGATAAAATTCAATCAAAGACCGTAAAGTGTCGTTATTAAATTCTTTCTTAATATGAAAATTTACTCCGCCATTATTTCCAGCACTTGCAACAAAAACAACTCCTTGGTTAGTATATTCTTCTAAGGCTTGGCTTAATAATGACTTATCATCCATTGAACCTATATAGTATAAGCTCCAGCTCATATTTACTACCAATCTCTTCTGATACTTATCTGCCATTTCCTTAAGCCATGCAAACCCATCCAACACCGCTGCTTCATCTACTAAAAAGGTAACAAATAAAAAATTAGCTTCATAAGCAATTCCACGATGTTTTGTTCCTGCTCCACTCCCACCGGCTATTCCTCCAACATGAGTTCCGTGCGTACCATACTGGTAAATATTGAATGTGTCTGATTGTGCGGCCAACAATTCAGCTTCACCTTCATATTGGGTTCCATAACCATATCCAGTTGGTGCCGGCCCAGCCGTTTTAAACTGATCCCATGCAGCCAATATTCTGGTATGTTGCAGAGCAGTATCGTAAAAATTGGGGTGCGTATAATCAAATCCCCAATCTGTGATTCCAATAATTACATCTTTGCCGGAATATGGTAAATCGAGTTGAGCACTAGTCCTAACACTGTCTACACGCATATCGGGTGTAGTTCTGTTCATCTCAGGAAGAACAGCATTAGCCACTTGAATGAGGTCAAAACCTTCATAATGCATCAGAAATGGGATTGAACTTTTGCTTGTTCTTATTGTAATAATACTGCCAATATGAGAACCTACTTTTATGTCCTGATCTTTTAGAGCATTAAGTGAGTATTTTTCATTTACTTGTGCGAGCAAAGCTACTTCATCATTCGAACCACTTTGTACAATATCTTGCAGTTTGAGCTGACATTCTTCGGAAATTTGAACTTGAGCAATTGTGCTAATTGCGAGAAAAGCTAAAAAGGATAAAATAAGGGATCTACGTAACATGAGGTGCTCCGAATATAGTTGATTTTAACGAAGCATTTTCGCGACAAAAAAAAAATCCTGCTCAGGCAAAAGCCTAGAGACAGGATTTATATAAAAGTAATTAGCCTCTAATTTTAATTAACCAAGCTAATACGTTTCACCGTTTGATTATCGCCGTTTTGCATTTTAACCAGATACGTTCCAGATTTAAATGCCGACATATCTAATTCAACTTCACTTCCGTAATTCCTCACGTTTGCACTAGAGGTTACATCTAAGCCACTCAATTCATAAATCTGAATCTCTGTACCTTTTTGAACATTGATTAAACGAGTAACATCTTTCATTGGGTTAGGGTAGATAATAACTTCTTGTCCAGAGGTATTTACCAAGTGGCGAATCTCTGAATATTCAAAGTCGGAGTTGTAATCAATTTGTTTCAATTGGTAGTAAGAAATACCTTCACCCAAGTTTGGATCTAAGAAGCTATACGATGATAGTTCAGCGGTAGTTCCATTCCCTGCTACTTCGCCAATTAAATCATAGCTTATTCCATCAATTGATTTATAAATTTCAAATCGGTCACTATTTTTTTCGCTAGCAGTTGACCAAGAAAGAAGAGCATTTGTAGGTCCTATTTTAACTACCTCAAATTTCAACCATTCTACTGGCAAGTAAATATGAGTATTAATATCTCTCCAATCGGATTGAGGATCAGTTATGTCGTTATAATCTGACGGATAAGGTAAAATTGTACCTGGAATAAGCGTACCACTAAACGGCGTACTATTATTTTGATCCGAATCCAATAAATCTACCAAACCATCATTATCAGAATCGGCATAGAGTGTATGGCTAGGATTTAAGAAGTTAGGGAAGTTTCCTATAACATCCATATCTAACCAGTTTGGAATTCCATCTGCATCAGAATCTGCAGAATTGTCATAATTACTTGCTGCTACTCCACCATTTTGCGGGCTATAATTAGACGCCATAGTTTCATAATCATCTTGCGACTGAGCATTTAAATTATAATCTACCGCCTCCACGTAATCAACATATGCGTCATCATCTGCATTAAAATCTAAGTAATCTGCAGCTCCATCGGTATCATCTCCATCATCAAATGGTGTTACACCAAATGAGCTATCAACGCCAGTAGTATCTGCATCAAATACATCATACAATCCATCTTGATCAACATCTACCGTAGAAAATGCAGTATAATCGTTTGTAGAATCAGCTTCAATTAAGTCGATGATACCATCATTATCACTGTCCATGTCTTTGTGGTTAGGAACACCGTCTCCATCAAAGTCATCCAAAGCATCTGACTCGGCTATTGCTGTTCCATTCGCAGCTGAATTTGCAACTAGTCCATCAGACTGGTCTGGATCGTAACGGTCATCTAAGCCATCACCATCTGCATCACTTCCCAATGGAAGTACCATAGTGTAATTTGTAATATTGTTTCCTTCTTGAGCTTCTCTATTGTCAAGAATACCATCATTATCTACATCAATATCTAAAAAGTCAAGGAAGCCATCTCCATCATAATCACCCATTGGGTAGCCATTAGGAATTCCATTACTGTCGGTATCAACATTGGTTAATTGAAGTGCATTGGCAGAATTCTCTGCTATACTATCATTTCCAACATCACCATCTACAGCATCCGCAAATCCATCATTATCAGTATCTACATAATTGTCGTATCGACCATCGCCGTCGGTATCTATTCCACCTGCTTCTACCACATCTGGGATACCATCGCCATCACTGTCAGCATCTTGATAGTTTGGAAAACCATCTCCATCCATATCCGTAATAATCATTGGATGAGAATCGTAGCCATCATCTCTACCATTAGGTTCAACTCCATAATTATAAATAAAGCTTCTTCCTTCTGCAGTAGTTATGCTATATGCTTGATCATTTCTTCCACTTACGGCATATGCATTGCTGACCATTTGATTTAAACCCATTGACTTTCCTGTTGAAGTTGACGGATTAAAGTTAGTGGTTACTATAACAATTTCATTGGTTGTTTCGTGTAACTGTAATTGGAAGGTTGCACTTCCAGTTCCGCTATAAAAATTAACTCCTATAAACTCAATTATAAAAATTCTATTTGGAGCAGAACCATTGGTTCCATAATTTACTGAACCTCCAGCACTAGGATTTAAGTCTGTCCAGTTCATCAATATTGTATTGGTATAAGTACTATTTGGAATGCTAATAGGGTTCCATACAGAACCAGGAGAAATATTATCAAAACTCACCCATCCGTTCATATTAAGACGTAGTGAAGTTGACATTGTATTTCCAAAGTATTCAAATGCAAACGGCATTGTTAAAACAACAGTACCATCATCACTTAGCGTTGGGCTAGACGAACTGGCTATTGTAAGCATGGTACTTGAAGCACTACTTTCCATATATCCAACAGGAATAGTTAAATCTTCTTGATTATCAACGTATCCATCGCCATCTGTATCTTCACCAGTTGCTTCTACTACATCTGGAATTCCGTCGTTGTCTGAATCTTGGTCTAGCGAATTAATTAATCCGTCATTATCAAAATCCATCCAGTAACATACCCCGTAAGAATTTAGGGTACAAAAATCAGCATCTTGGTAGTTAAAAATACCATCCGAATCATTATCGAAAAAGTAATCGGCACCCCAACATGCAAAGCTAGTAGCAGTATCACCACATATTTCTTGTACATCAGGAATACCATCATTATCGTCGTCAATATCTCTAATATCAGAAACACCGTCACCGTCCATATCTGGCACATAACAACACATTGTAATTCCTCCAAAGGCAATTGCTTGCTGAGCAGGATATGCTTCATCAGGACCAGCAATGTATCGTACAACGATACTATCAATTGGGCCATTAGAATTTGCATAAACTGTACCTTCGTCATCTAATGGATTTGAATTATTATCAACTCCAGAAGCCCAATTTGCTGTAATGGTATCACCACTTATGGTATAGTCAGAAACAGCGGCATCTGCTTCCACATAGCTTACACCAACTGAAGCACCATTGTTATATAGTTCCACAATAATTCTGTCTTGGAAAGACGAATGACCTGTTGGAGCATCGTTTTGATCTGATGCATCAATATCTGTAATTAAAAAATCTGAAAGAATTATTTCGGTATCAAAAGACCAGCTAGCAACCATTTCGTCTCCTGGAGCATATGCTAGATTAGGAGCAGCTCCATTAGCATAATTGTCCATATAGAAAGTCATATAACCAGACCCATATGAACCATTTGATTCAGTTCTAACATCATCCCAAACATTATCAGGATCTAAAATTTTAAAATCTATCTCAACATTTTTAAAACAACCCACAACGGTCCAGCTAGCAGAATCGTCACCAGCACTAAGTACGGATTGTGATCCAGTACCAGCACCTTGCCACGAATAATAAGCAGACCCATCAGGGCATTGAGCGTATGTAATTGAAAGAGAAAAAAAGCAGATGAGGAGTAGTAATCCTCGGATTTGTAGTAGTAGTTTCATCATGTAAGTAATTAGTAGTTGATTCAAATATAGACAAATTATTCCCATTATGAAACTTTTTACACAATAAATCCACTTTTTTTCAGTTATTCATCATTTTCGTACCCATTAGTGGTCACTAGCTGACATCCAAATACTTCAATTAACTTTGCGATGCTAATTATTGCACGAATAAAAATGGGGCACGATCATCATCATCAACACCATGCTGGGAAAAATTTAAAAATTGCTTTTTTTATTAATTTAGCATTTACAATTTTTGAGATTATTGGAGGAATTTATACGAATAGTGTTGCAATTTTATCCGATGCAATTCACGATTTGGGAGACAGTTTATCGCTAGGAACATCTTGGTACTTAGAAATTAGATCGAAGAAAAAAGCAGATAAGAAATACACGTTTGGCTATGCCCGATTCTCATTACTTGGAGCATTAATTAACTCTGTAGTTTTAGTTGTTGGGTCTATCTTTATAATTAATGAGGCTATTGCACGCATCATTCACCCCGAATCTTCCGACGCACAAGGAATGATTCTATTTGCGTTGGTAGGCATTACAGTAAATGGATATGCAGCTTGGAAACTGAGCTCAGGCAAAACCATGAACGAAAAGGTGGTTTCGTGGCATTTATTAGAAGATGTATTGGGTTGGGCAGCTGTATTGATTGTTGCAATTGTGCTATACTTTAAAGACATCCCTTACCTCGACCCTGCACTTTCTTTGGTAATAACAGCGTATATATTATGGAATGTAATAAAGCGATTGAAAGAAACGCTTTTTCTTTTTCTTCAAGGGACCCCAGATGACGTCGATTTTAACGAATTGGAAGCAAAGATTTTAGCGGTAGAGCACGTTGGCAGTATGCATCATACTCATATTTGGTCATTAGAAGGTGAGCACCATGTTTTCACGGCTCATTTAAAAATCAATACTGTTATTAATCTTGAACAATTGGTACAGTTAAAATGTGAGGTGAAAAACATTTTAAAAGAATATCCTTTTAGGCATTACACCATTGAAACGGAACTCAATAATGAAGCTTGTGAACTAACTGAATTCTAATGGGATGGTTTAAAAATACATTTGGTCCATTTAAAAAAGAGGTTTGGACAGAAATTGCAAATGAAATTGGAGCTAAATTTATTGATGGCGGTTTCTGGAAAAAAGACAAAATCGTCTATTCACATAAAAATTGGAGTATTGAACTAGACCTCTATTCTACCGGAGGGAAACATAGCAAAACATTCACCCGACTACAAGCATGTTTTTTGAGTCGTGATATGTTTCAATTCAGAATGTATGAAGAAAACATTCTATCTCCATGGAGTAAAAAGCTCGGATTTCAAGACATTCAGATTGGCATCCCCGAATTCGACGAAAAGTATATGCTGAAGAGTAATACTAACGACAATCAAACTTATAAACTGCTGGCGTCAACATCTATAAGAGAACTAATAAAATCTGTAGATGATATTCATTTAAGTGTTCGAACTTTTGGAGGCTTTTTCCGAAAAACCCCAAAAAACTTATTGCAGATTTATTATGAAGAACGCGGGATCTTAAAAAACAAGCAGCAGATCACCAACTTGTTTACTCTCTTTTGTTTGTTGTTAGACCAATTAGTAGAAATACACTCGGCTGACCCTACGGACCCCAACTTTAGACTTTAATTTATTTAAAGTAATCCTTGAAGCAATGCTTTCATGCTTACTTCTTTTGAAATAATAGCTTGTAACTCTTCAATCTTTACTCGCTTTTGTTCCATACTATCTCTAAAACGAATAGTAACTTCTTTATCCTCCAAGCTTTCATGATCTACGGTAATACAAATTGGAGTGCCTATGGCATCTTGTCTTCTGTATCTCTTTCCGATGCTGTCTTTTTCTTCGTAGTAGCAATTAAAATCCAGTTTTAGGCTTTTAAATATTTCGTGAGCAAGTTCTGGCAAGCCATCTTTTTTTACAACCGGCAAAATTGCACATTGATACGGTGCCAACGCTGCAGGAAGTTTAAGAACTGTTCTGCTTTTTCCATCACCAAGATCTTCTTCTTGCAATGCATTACTCATCACTACCAAAAACATTCTATCTAAACCAATACTCGTTTCAACTACGTATGGGATGATGTTTTCATTAGTTTCATTGTCGAAATATCTTAGCTTCTTTCCTGAAAATTCTTCGTGTTGTTTTAAATCAAAATCTGTTCGAGAATGAATACCTTCAACTTCCTTAAAACCGAAAGGACAATCAAATTCAATATCTACTGCTGCATTTGCGTAATGGGCCAGCTTCACATGATCATGGTATCTGTATTTCGCGGGATTTGTTCCTAAATTTTGGTGCCATTTTAGACGTTGCTCCTTCCAATACTCAAACCATTTCATTTCAGTTCCGGGTTGAACAAAGAATTGCATTTCCATTTGTTCAAACTCCTTCATTCGCATAATGAATTGTCTTGCAACAATTTCATTTCTAAACGCTTTTCCAGTTTGTGCTATACCAAACGGTAATTTCATTCGACCCGTTTTTTGCACATTGAGGTAGTTTACAAAAATCCCTTGTGCTGTTTCTGGCCTCAAGTATATTTGGCTCTCTCCATCTGTAGCACTCATTTGTGTGCTATACATCAAATTAAACTGACGAACTTCAGTCCAATTTTTACTTCCACTTACAGGACATGCAATGCCAAGTTCTTCTATTAGTTCTTTAACTTTAACCAGATCACCGCTTTCTAAACCGTCTTTTAATCGTGTGTCAATTTCCTCAATCTTCTGATTGTTTCTTTTAATGTTTGGATTGGTTGCCACAAATTGTGCTTCGTCAAAATCGTCTCCGAAACGCTTTTTTGCCTTATCAATTTCTTTTTGATTCTTTACGCGGTACTTTTCCTGATAATCTTCAATTAGCACATCGGCCCTGTAGCGTTTTTGAGAATCTTTGTTATCAATCATCGGATCACTAAATCCATCGATGTGTCCACTTGCTTTCCAAACTTTAGGAGCCATAAAAATAGAAGCATCCAGCCCTACAATGTTTTCATGCAATTGCACCATACTCTTCCACCAGTATTCTCTGATATTATTTTTTAGCTCAACTCCATTTTGTCCATAGTCATAAACGGCAGCTAATCCATCATAGATTTCACTACTTGGAAAGACAAAACCATATTCTTTGGCATGAGAAATTACATTTTTTAAAAGTTCTTCGGACATTGATAATTATTTTTTGCAAATTTATCTATGTAAAATTGATAGCCTAAACAAAATCCATATTGTAAAACGAAAAACCCACTCATTTTTGGTAGATACTAAAACATTTAATGTGCTAATTGACCACCAACACTTTAACCTTTAAAAAAATCGCAGAGAATTTCAATCCTACTTCGCATTGTTGTGATTAGAAACTGCCGCATAACATAGGATGATGAAATTTATTCGATTTTATTAGTTCCTTTGTCATCCTGAAACTTCTTAAAACAGACTTCTTAAAAAATGCTGGAACACTTTTTAGTGGGTCCTTTATTGCTCAACTAATTGGATTTGGAGCACTGTTTATTCTTGGGATTCTATACAGTCCAGAAGATTTTGGTGAACTTGAGGTACTTCTCAAAATTTCAGCCGTTTTTATTGCTATTGCTGGCCTACGTTATGAAATGGCAATCGTAGTTGAAGATGAAGCAAAAAAAGCTCGAGACCTTACTCGCCTATCCATCTTTCTTAACTCAACTATTAGCATTGTTTTGTTTCTTATTATCCTCTTGTTTAAGGCAAGTGTCTCGAACTGGTTTGGAATTGAAAATGAGAATTTACTCTTGTTTATTCCTCTAATTGTTTGGCTAAGCGGTTGTGCAGAAGCTCTAATTCTGTGGCGGAACAGAGAAAAAAAATATAAAACTATTTCTGTTAATCGAATAGCAACTTCCACCTCTGCAACGGGATACAAACTTGCTCACCCTTATCTTGCAGCTCTTCCTTTAAATGGCTTGATACTTGGTCATGTGTTAGGTCAATTGGTTGCCTTAGTACACATTGCTTACAAACTACCCTTTAAATTATTTCGAACTACCAAAGTTCGCTTAAAAGAAGTTGCTTCAATTTATAAAAATTTTCCAATCTATAGTATGCCCGCTGGGCTCTTGAACTTACTGGCAACCAGTATGCCTGTCTTTCTAATTTCATATTATGCAGGACAACAAGCAACCGGACATTTTGCATTTGCATTTAAGCTTTCGTACCTCCCCTTAGGAATGATTGCTTTGGCAATGGGACAGGTGTTATTTGAGCGATTATCTAGAATGAAAGATAATCAAAAAGAAACTGCAGAGATATCTCAAAATTTATTAAAAATTTTAATTGCGATAAGCATTATACCAGGAATAGTACTCTTCTTTTGGGGAGAAGAACTTATGGTTATGGCTATGGGAGAAAAGTGGCAATTGGCTGGAGTTTATGTAGAACACACCATACTCTTTTACGTCGCAATGTTTATTAGCAACCCTTTTTTCTGCACCTTCGACGTATATAAAAAACTCGACAAAGAACTGCTATTCAACATTTTATTTATTGTGCTAGGAACACTTAGTATGGTATTGGCCTACCATTATTACAACAGCACATTGGTGGCCTTGCAATGGTATAGTTTAGTAGGGATAATTTTAAGAATTGCCGTTCTGCACTACTTCTTTGGTTTAGTAGGTCGACATAAACTCACTTGGGTACTGTTGATACTAGTAGTGATTGGCAGTATTTATTATATCAGCCAATTTAGGTAGTCTAAAAATTCAAGCGATATAAAAAGTTGGTTTCGTCTTGATAAACAAGCTCTAACTTTTCACTTACTTTTTGTTTGTAAAACAACGCATAACTCACACCTTTACGGGTTAAATGTTCAAGATCCTGATCTGATAAAGAATTATAATGAGTTGCCGCTGGCGTATAAAAGTCAAATCCGGCAGTTTCGTTTGACAAACTTCCATAAACATCTTCTATGCGGCTTTTCCAAACTTTAACATAAGCAGGTTTAGGGTCTATTGATTTATAATCGACATAAACGGAACGTTTAGCACCAAATTTAAAATCAGTATTATCAATAGGAATAATAAAGCAAGCATTCTGAGGAATAGCACTTTCCACAAACGTAAACAGCTGATTGTTTTGTGCTTCTTGAACCAAGTCGTTTTGTTTGTGTAAAGGATGCCATTGTGGAAATTGGAAGAGTACAACCAAAGCAATTAGTGACACACTGGAAGCTGCCAACACCAATTTACTCGATGTTTTTAATTCTATTTTTCGCAGAACAGGATCTACATACACCAACAAACCCAACACAATAAAGAGTTTTACCCATTGCATTGTTTTAAACCATTGGGTGCTTGCAATTAGTTGAGAATCGAAGAAGTGAACTCCTACCACGTACACCAAAGCTCCAAAGCCAATTAAAACAAGTATATACGAAATAAGTGCTTGACTCTTATACCATTTCCAAATCGCCCCTATTGTCAACAAAAAGAAAACTATAGATTTCCAAGTTAAAAAATACGCTGGAATAAAGTGATGCGGTGCCCTAAACTTAAAATAAATGTCAAAGTAATCACTCATGGCCACCTCACTTCCTGCAAAAAACGAAAAAGCAAGGATTAGGAACATCCACCCTCCAGCGATACCATACATCGCCGCTATTTTGAGAATCGATTTGCCACTTTTTGTGTGATACAATGCGGCTAAACAAATCAGAACAAAAACTTGAAATCCCATCAATGGCTGAAATAATGCAGCTAGCCCAAGCACGAGTCCGGCAGGTCCCCATTTACTTCTTAGAGCGAACCAAAATGCAAAGATGCAAAGTGGAATGGCAATAGAATCTGCAGTAAAGAATGGACTATAGAGG
>CBDUEX010000008.1:0-13641 GCA_965366305.1 uncultured Bacteroidia bacterium
TTTAAATATATCTCGAACCTCAGCTGTTCCTGTAATTTCTTCTTCTAGGTCTGGATCTAATAATCCTTCCATCGCAGATTTAATTTCATCGATAGCTTGGTAAATAATTGAGTATAGACGTATTTCAATTTCCTCGCTCTCGGCAAGTTTCCTTGCACTAGGCATTGGTCTAACCTGGAATCCAATTACAATTGCATCTGATGCAGTTGCAAGCAGAATATCGTTATCAGTAATAGGACCAACAGATTTATGAATTACATTGATTTGTATTTCTTCGGTAGATAGTTTTATTAATGAATCCGATAGTGCTTCTGCGGAACCATCAACGTCTGCTTTAATAATCAAATTAAGCTCCTTAAAGTTTCCAACTGCAAGTCTTCTTCCAATTTCTTGTAGGGTTAAATGCTTGGTTGCACGGATACCTTGCTCTCTTTGCAATTGCTCTCGTTTGTTAGCAATTTCTTTTGCAGTAGATTCATCATCCATCACTTGATAGGTTTCACCTGCTGCAGGAGTTCCAGAAAATCCTAAAATGGATACTGGAGATGCAGGTCCAGCTACTTCAACAGCCTGACCACGCTCATTAAACATAGCTTTTACTCTAGCATAATGTTGGCCAGCTACTAATGGGTCTCCAACTCTTAATGTTCCTTCTTGAACAAGCATAGAAGCTACAACACCTCTTCCTTTTTCCAATTTTGCTTCTAGAACGGCTCCTCTTGCATGTTTATCCGGATTTGCTTTCAGTTCTAATAATTCAGCTTCAAGCAGTACTTTTTCCAGTAATTCTTCAATATTTAAGCCGTTTTTAGCAGAAACTTCTTGCGTTTGGAATTTACCACCCCATTCTTCAACAAGAATATTCATAGTAGACAATTGTTCTCTGATTTTATCAGGATTGGCACCGTCTTTATCAATTTTATTGAATGCAAATACGATAGGAACTTCTGCTGCTTGAGCATGACTAATTGCTTCTTTAGTTTGAGGCATTACAGCATCGTCTGCTGCAATAACAATAATAGCTATATCTGTAACTTGAGCACCCCTAGCACGCATCGCAGTAAATGCCTCGTGACCTGGAGTGTCAATAAATGTAATGTGATTACCGTTGGCTAATTGCACTTCATAAGCGGCAACGTGCTGTGTAATACCACCCGCTTCACCTGCAATTACATTCGCCTTTCTGATATGATCAAGTAGCGATGTTTTACCGTGGTCAACATGACCCATAACGGTAACAATTGGGTGACGAGGTTTTAAATCTTCTGGACTGTCTTCTTCCTCTTCAATTTCAATAGTTTCATCCGCATCAACAAAGTTTACTTCGTATCCAAACTCTTCCGCTACTATTTGAAGTGTCTCAGCATCTAAACGTTGGTTAATAGAAACCATCATTCCTAATGCAAAACAGGCACTAATAATTTCATTAACACTTACATTCATCATATTGGCAATGTCATTTGCCGTTACAAATTCTGTTACATCAATAATCTTACTTTCAATCTGCTCTTGAAGTTGTTTTTCTTCCCACTTCTTTTTGTGTTCTTGTCTTCTGAATTTTCTAGCTTTTTGTCTAACCTTACCACCATGCGATGGAGTTTGTTTTTGACCAGACATCTTCGCCAATGTTTTTTTGATTTTATCCTGAATTTCTTTCTCAGAAACTTCGGCCTTATCGTCTGTAGATTTTCTGTCCTTATATTTTTCGTTTCTAAGCTTTTCAGCAGTAACCTTTTCGCCTCTAATTCTCTTGCGTTTTTTCTTTATTTCGCTTTCCTTTTTAGGCTTATCTTTTTTAACCGGTTTAACGATTTTAATATTTCCAAGAACTTTCGTTCCTTTCAATTTCTTGTATTCAGTTTCCTTAAATGGGTCAACCTCAGGAGTTTCTTCTTCAGAAGCTTCTTTGACCGGCTTTTCCACCTTTGGTTTTTCTACTTCTGCTTTTGGAGCACTAGTTTTTTTGGACGGTTTTACTGGCTTCTTAATCTCAATATTACCAACAACTGTAGGCCCTTCAATTTTTGACTTATCTTTAGGAGTGCTTATGGGCTCTGCTTTCGCTTCTGGAGCAGCCTCTTTAACTGGAGGAGCTTTTTCAACTTCAACAGGTGGTTCCACTTTCTTTTCAACTGGTTTCTCAACAGGTGTAGGTTTATCCTCCTGTTTCGGTTTTGTTGAAACGGATGTGTCTTTGACAAGAATAGTGTCAACCTTTGGAAATTCTTCAGCAGGTTTTTCAACCTTTGGTGTTTCTTTTATTTCCTTAGTTTTAACATCTTTTCTGATATTTATTTCTAGTTGTTTAGACTCTTCTTTGGCCATTTTATCTTTTTGATAAAAACCTACCAAGTCTTGATACATTGTATCATCAATCTTTGCAGTTATTTTAGCTTCTACTTCAAAGCCTTTTTCTTGCAAATGTTCTACAATTGTTTTCCAACTAACATTAAATTCAGTTGCAACTTTGTTTATTCTGTATGTCTTGTTCTTGTCAGCCATCTACGCTACGCGTCGTTCGAAAATAATACTTTAATCCATATTGTATTATTTAATCAAATTCTGCTTCTAATATTTTCTTAATTTCTGTTATTGTTTCTATCTCAAGTTCTGTTCTCGAAACCAAATCTTCGTTGGTCATATCAAGAACACTTTTGGCTGTATCCAAGCCGATCTTTTTCAATTCGTCCAAGATCCACTCATCAATTTCGTCTGAAAATTCATCTAAGTCTACATCCATTTCTTCACCTTCGTTTGTTTCTCTATAGACATCAATTCCATATCCAACAAGTTTACTAGCAAGCTTAATGTTATGACCGCCTTTTCCAATTGCTAAAGAAACTTGGTCTGCAGGTAAAAATACATCTGCTTTATTTGTTTCTTCATCAAGAGTAATTGACGATATTTTTGCAGGACTTAAGCTTCTCTGAATGAGCAATTGAGTATTTGATGTGAAGTTAATTACATCGATGTTCTCATTTTTAAGTTCACGAACAATGCCATGAATTCTGCTTCCTTTCATTCCAACACAAGCTCCTACAGGATCAATTCTGTCGTCATAGCTTTCTACAGCAACCTTAGCTCTTTCTCCCGGTTCACGTACTATTTTCTTCACGGTAATTAAACCATCAAGAATTTCAGGTACTTCTAGCTCGAAAAGTCTTTCTAAGAATTCGGGTGCAGTTCGAGATAAAATAATTTTCGGATTTGAATTATACATCTCAACTCGTAAAACTACAGCTCTAACGTTATCTCCTTTTTTGAAAAAGTCACGCGGTATCATTTCACGTTTTGGAAGTATAAGCTCGTTGCCTTCATCATCCAAAATCATAATTTCATTCTTCCAAATCTGGTAAACCTCACCAATAACAATTTCCCCTACGCGATCTTTGTACTTTTTGTAGAATTCGTCTTTTTCT
Source organism: uncultured Bacteroidia bacterium (assembly GCA_965366305.1). GTDB lineage: Bacteria > Bacteroidota > Bacteroidia > NS11-12g > UBA9320 > UBA9320. The sequence continues at coordinate 3,420 of CBDUEX010000008.1, forward strand.
AATTCTAATACTTTCGATAATAAAGTTTGTCTGGCAGTAAGAATTGTTCTTCTTCCGAAATCAGCCATGCTAATCTCTTCAATTGCTTCCTCGCCTATTTCGTAATCTTCTTCTAGCTTTTTAGCTTCTGAAATAGTGATTTCTTTGTTGGAATCTTCAACTTCCCCTTCGTCAACAATTTCTCGATTTCGATAAATTTCCAAATCTCCATTGTCTGTGTTAACAATCACGTCAAAATTTTCATCAGAACCATATTTTCTTCTAATCATTGTTCTAAATACGTCTTCAAGAACACGCATCATTGTGGCTCTGTCAATATTTTTGAATTCTTTGAATTCTGAGAAAGATTCTACTAGTTGTAAGCTCATTTCTTTTTACGTTTAAAGGATATTTTTACTTTACTTTTAATTATATCGTCAAACAGAATGTTCTTCTGTTCTGTTTTGTGTTTTGATATTGGGATTTCTAGAAGTAAATTGTTCTCTGCTACTTCTAAAAGCTCACCTTCTATAACAACATCTTCTTTGCATTCAATACTTAATTCTCTACCTATGTGTTGAAAGTATTGACGTTTATCAACCAAAGGATTATCTGCTCCTGGAGATGAAATTTCATATCGAAAAGGCGTTTCACCTAATTCCATTTCATCTATAGCTGCGGATACCGTTCTGCTTAATTTACTGCAAACTCTAATTCCAACACCTTCGTGTCCGTCTATAAAGAATTTATAACTATTTCCCGCTTCGTTGCCATGCACCGAAACTAGAAAATGATCCGACCCTTCTAATTCTTGTTGGATTAAATCTGTTTTGGTTTTCTTGATATCCAAAATTTTATGTAAGAAAAAAGGGGTTAGCTAACCCCTTTTCCTCTTTCAATATTTGCTGCAAACTTACGAAAAATCTTAACATCTCAAAAAAAGAAATGGAATTAAGAAGTGTATTTTCCTATTTTTGGATTTTTAAAATTAGAAAAGAATATGAAAATAAATGGGATTACTCTTAGAACACTGCTACTAATTGTTGGGTCAATAGTTCTAATGGCTAATAGAGGAGGTTCTCCAGGCGGAAGAACTGGGTCTTCAACCGATGGTGGCACTTGTGCAACTAATGGGGGATGTCATGGTCCAAAAACTCCTAGTACGCAAGAAATGATTTCAACTTCTATTCCAGCTTCAGGATATATTCCAGGAGAAACTTACACATTTACGCTCATGGCAACAAAATCTGGCATTCAGGTTTGGGGCTTTGAGATGATGTGTGAAGATTCTAATGGGGATGGTATTGGTGCTTTTATAGGGAATGACAGTGTTACAGCTAATGGATTTAGAGCTACTCACAAATTTAATGGAAGTAATAGTAGCAATTCAATTCAATGGAAAGTTGATTGGGTAGCACCAGCAGCCGGTAATGGAGATATTGACATCTATTCAGCAGTACTAGCTACTAATAATTCGCAAACAAATGGCGGGGATAATGTAATTATTGATACGCTTACTATTTCTGAAAACTTATCAGCTTCAGTTACTAAACTTAACGACTTACATTTGAAAATTTACCCTAACCCAACCAATAACGTGGTTACTATTTTAGGGGAAGTTTCGAACAATGCTCAAATTGAGATCTATAATTATGAAATGAAAGAAGTATTATCAATTCCTTTTGCTAGAACTATTGATGTAAGTTCCTTTTCGTCAGGCATGTATGTATTAAGAATACGTGATGAAGAGGGTGTTTGTATTCAGAAGTTAGTCAAGCAATAAGGCTTACTTTTTCTTCAGAAAATATACAATAGAGCTTGATTTTTCGAATGAGAAAAGAGCTGTGAACCAAGAAATCAAGCCAACCAAAAAAGTGAAAGGCAAGAACGTGAATTTCTTTTGATAAGAGGCACTAATCATCGCATTATAAAACGGGTCTAGCGGTAAATTTTTCATTTTCACCAGTTCAAATCCTCTAGTTTCAACAAACTTCTTGAAAGTGTCAGGAACAAAGTGCCAAAGGTGCCTTGGAGTATCATAACCATTCCAATATTTCCCATAATACTTGGCTTCAAAACATTGGTGATTTGGCATTGCAATAACAAGTGTACCATCATCAGATATTCCTTCATGTATTCTAGCAAAATATTCATCTAAACTATATACATGTTCAAATACATGCCACATGGTTACGGCATCAAAATTATTGGAAAGTTCTCCGTTAATTAATTGGTCTGGAGAGTATGCATTAATGTTATGCTTCTCTTTGCTAAGTTTTACAGCTTTGTCACTTATTTCTACTCCAGTAACCGAGTAATTCTGACCTTTCATATACTTCAGAAAATAACCAGAACCAGAACCGATATCTAACAGGTTTTTGCCACTGGTAGCTTCCTTTACCAAGCGGTGCTTATATTTCATCATTCGTTTTCTAGCGAAATGATAAATTATATTAACAAGACCTTTTTTGGTATCACTATGCTCGATGTATTCCTCGGTTTCATAGTATTTGCCAGCATTTTCAGGTAATGGAGCATTGGCTATAAACCTGAAATCACAATTGTCACATGCTACGATATTAAAATCCTCATGAGACACCAGCCAATCAGGAACAACTATGCTCGGATTAAACTTTTGGCCTTTACATACCGGACAGGAAGTGATTTTTAAGTGGTCTTTCAAGATGTTACTTTTTTCTAATATTTCTGATAGTACGATAAAGAATTGGCGGCATGAGGTCTATGGCAAGATTTATTAATTTATTATAACTCTTCATAGAGCCTTCTGAGACATCACCTTTTCTTACTTTAAACAATGTAGTGTGATCCTCTAGTCCTTCATTTATTTCTTCTTGAGGCCTACCGTTTGTGTAATAATATAGAGCTAAGGACTTTCTGCTTCTATCTGGCGGACAAGTTAATTTGTCTGGATGTCCATGATAAGAAAAATCAGTGGTTGAGAACATAGCTACACGATTAAATAATGGAAGAATTTTGGCTTTACTTTCAGTCATGTCCGAATTCCATAATTCAAAATGACCACCATACTCATCTTTCCAATCTTTATTTAAGTAAATCAGAAAATTCAATCGTCTATCTAATCCAGTTATTCTGTGCTTGTTAAAATCTGCATGAATTTTCAGCATTCCACCTGGTTTTATTTGATGACAGCCACCACCTTCAAAATAAGGGTCAGATATCAGTTTGTCGATGCCAGATAATTCAGATAGAAAGTTCAAAAACGGTTCGGAGTTTAAAAAATGCATGAGCACTTTGGTTTTTTTTCCAAACTTTTGTTCTCCTCTGCTTGCCAGTTTTATTTCATTTGGATTATTATACTGAATGTCACTTTTATCACCCAAATTTGGGAATTCTTCCAATACCTCACTTAAAAAGTCTTCATTAAAAAAATTGTCAAAATAGATGCTTGGAAATGGTTCAGCATTTATATAATCATCATGGTTGTCCTTGGCGTATTGAATTAGTTCATCAAAACTTCGGTTTAATATTTGGTAATCACCTACTTGCATATTAGTCTCTTCTATTACAGTTCAAAAGTACACCCAATCTTGGGCTTATGGAAATCAAAACAATTTTTTACCATTTAGAAAAACTAAAACCTTTATTTTCGCCGTTTATAATTCTGAACATCAACTAAAATGAATAATTTCAAACGGCTTAATACAATTATTGGATGGTTAACTTTTACTATCGCACTTGTTGTATACATTTTAACTTTAGAACGTTCTGTGAGTTTATGGGATTGCGGAGAGTTTATTTCTGCGGCATACAAACTTCAAGTTGTTCACCCTCCAGGGGCACCAATGTTCTTAATGCTAGGAAGATTGTTTGCAATGTTTGCAACACCAGGCACGAATGAAGTGGCTATCGCGGTGAATATGCTGTCAGCCGTAGCTAGTGCTGCCACAGTAATGTTCACATTCTGGATTACAACTCATTTTGCAAAGAAGATTGTAAGAGTTGATTTAAATGCAAAAAGTGTTGAATTAGGTTCAGCATTATCTATAATAGGAGCCGGTCTTGTTGCTGCATTATCTGTAACATTTATGGATACATTTTGGTTTAGTGCTGTTGAAGCGGAAGTTTATGCTTCTTCAAGTTGCTTTATGGCATTGGCATTTTGGGCTATCTTAAAGTGGGAGCGTGTTAAAGACGAACCCGGTTCTGATCGTTGGATTGTCTTTGTTGCCTATACTATTGGATTAGGTATTGGTCTTCACCTTTTGAATTTATTGGTAATACCAGCTATCGTATTTTACTATTTCGTTAATAAATATCCTGTATCTCGTACCAACATAATTAAAGCAATAGCAATTGGTTTTGGTTCTATTGCCCTTTTACAATGGATAATTATTCCAAAAACTCCAGCCATTGCTGCTAAGTTTGATTTGTTATTTGTAAACTCATTTGGGCTTCCATTTAACTCAGGTGTTTTATTCTTTATGCTTTTAGTTGTAGGAGCAATTGCCTTTGGGTTACATTATACCAAACAGAACAAGAAGCCGATTGGTAATTTGGTTATTCTTTGTTTTGCCTTTGTTATGTTAGGCTTTTCATCTTATTCAATGGTTGTAATTCGTTCTATTGCTGAACCAGCAATTGACATGAATGACCCACAAGATGCTCAAAGCTTATTGAGTTATATTAATCGTGAGCAATATGGTGAAAGACCATTACTTTATGGCCATTATTGGAATGCTCAATTAATTGCAATAGACGAAGGAAGAACAACATACAGAAGAGGTGAAACTCAATATGAAGAAATTGGAAATAAACCAATTTATAAGTTTGATCCTAATTACTCAACAATCTTACCTCGAATGTCTGACAATACCGAAAAGTCACAATATTATCCATTGTGGTGCGGTATGGAAGATCAGTTCAATAGAATTCAGCAGTTAAAGCAACAGTCTCAAGCTAAGCCCGGAGACAAAGATTTGGCAGAGCAATTAGCTCAAGCCGAAATGGTAAAGCCGAAGTTTTCAAACAACCTTACCTTTATGTTTAAATACCAAATTGGTTGGATGTATTGGAGGTATTTTATGTGGAACTTTGTTGGTCGCCAAAACGATTTACAAAATGTAAGTGGAAATGCATTACAAGGAAACTGGTTGTCAGGAATTGGTCCAATAGATCAAATTAGACTAGGGCCTCAAAACGACATTCCTCAAAGCTTGTTGTACAATAAGGCTCGGAATACGTATTTCTTCCTACCATTTATTCTTGGCTTGCTCGGCTTAATGATTCAGTATAAAAGGAATAAACTTGACTTTTATTCTGTACTTGGGATGTTCTTATTTACAGGGGTGTTAGTAGTAATCTACTTAAATCAGCCACCTCTCGAACCAAGAGAAAGAGATTATACAAACGTAGGGTCCTATCAAACTTTTTGTATTTGGATTGGATTAAGCGTCTTGTTTATCGCCGATTTAATTAAGAAATATGTAAATGGAGCTACGGCTGCTGTAGGTGCAACAGTGATAGCATTGTTTGCAGCCCCAGTTTTAATGGGTACTCAAAATTGGGATGACCACGATCGTTCTAACAGAGAGTTAGGAATCTCATTTGCTAAAAATTATTTAGAAAGTTGCGGCGAAAACGCAATTCTGTTCACCAACGGTGATAACGATACTTATCCGCTTTGGTATGCCCAAAATGTGGAAGGCATCCGAACGGATATTAGAATCATTAATTTAAGTTTATTACCAACAGAGTGGTATTCTAGTGCCTTAAGAAGAAAGGTCTACGATTCGGAAGCCCTACCAATGAGCATTCCGGAAGAAAGCATCGTTTCAGGCAAAAGAGACTATGTTCGCTATTTTGAAAATGGCTCATTTCCTCAGCAATTGTACTATCCACTGGATGAGGTTTTAAAATATATGATGTCTGATAAACCAAGTCAAATGCAACGAGGGAATAGCGGGTTGGTAAATGTTTATCCTGTTAAGAAATTCAGTGTTAGTGTTGACAAAGAAGCGGTTATTAAAACAGGGTATATTCCTAAAGAAGATGAAGACAAAGTTGTTGACATGCTAAAATGGGACATAGGAAGAAACGGTTTGAGCAAAGGCGATATTGTTGTCTTAGACATTATAGCAACCAATGCAAAACAAGGGTGGAAAAGACCAATTTATTGGACCACTACAACAGGTTCTTCTGTTTATATGAATCTTGATAAATATCTACGCCATAATGGTTTAACCTATCAATTACTTCCTATTGAAGCTAATCAAAGAATGAGAGGGATGGACGATATGGATATGTTATACGATAAAATGATGAATGTATATGAGTGGGGTAGAATGGATGAAGGGGAATTATTCCTAGATGATAAAGCACAACTCGTTCCTCAAAATCTTAGATCAATGTTTATTCAAGTTGCTGACTATTTTTCAAATACTGGCAAGTTAGATTCTGCAGTAGCACTTTTAGATAAATGCTACACATCAATGCCAGAGTCAATACTTCCAATGAACCTTCGACTTAAAGCTGCAAGTGCAGAGATCTATTATAAAGCAGGTAACATGGAGAAGGGAGATCAATTTACTCAAGAAGTTGGAGATGATGCTGTGGCACTTGTGAGATACTTTAAACGATTTAAAACCAAAGGTGTTAGAAGTGTTGAAGGAGAAAAACGCGATAATTTAGATGTGCTAAGAAATGTTGGTCCTATGGCAAACAAGTACAATCGAACAGAATTAGGCAAGAAATATAGCGATCTCTATGCTCAGCTAAATGATACCTATTAGAATAGTTTGAGTAAATCGGGAATAGTAATAGGATTTCATGCTGTTGAAGATCTCTTAAACAGCAACATTACTGTTGGAAAAGTATATGTGAATACGTATGCTGATAAACAGAAGATTGGAGTACTTCGCCAATTGGCAAAAACAAAGGATATACCATTTCAAATGGTGCCAGTTGAAAAGCTGAATAGAATAACAAGAGCAAACCATCAGGGAGTAATTGCTATTCAAAGTCCCATTGATTTTGTGCCTCTAGAAGAAACAATTACACGGATGTATGAAAATGGTACACCACCTAGAATTGTTGTGGCAGATGGTATTCAAGATATTCGAAACATAGGAGCAATTGCTCGATCGTGCCTAGCCTTTAAAGTTGATTTACTGGTTATCGGAACAAAATCAAATGCAGAAATAGGAGAAGGGGCTATGAAATCTTCTGCAGGTGCTTTATTAAAACTTCCTGTAGCTCGAGTTACCAGTTTGTCAAACACACTACAATATTTCAAAAGTTGGGGCTTAAAGCAAATAGCTGCAACTGAAAAGTCTAATGAGGTTTTAAGCAATGATTCTTTCAATGATTTAACTTCTTGGGTTCTCTGGATGGGCAATGAAGATAAAGGCTTATCGAAGGAGCGATTAGCAGAATTAGACGAAACTGTGCGTATTGGCATGTCAGAATCTGTTGACTCAATCAATGTTTCTGTGGCTGCAGGCATACTATTACACGCTTTAAGTAGCAAGTAGTCAACTGCTTACAATTATTTATAATAACATAAGTAATAACTATTAGGATAAATAAGATTAATTTTTATTTTCGCGGACGGTTTGAGAGGGGATTATGCGGGGTTATTATTAATAAATTATTAGATTATAAAATTATGTATTGGACATTAGAATTAGCATCATACTTAGATGATGCACCATGGCCAGCAACGAAGGATGAGTTAATTGACTTTGCAATTCGTACAGGTGCACCTTTAGAGGTTGTAGAAAACCTTCAAGAATTAGAAGATGACGGCGAGCCATTTGAAACAATTGAAGAAATATGGTCGGAATATCCTTCCACAGACGATTATTTTTTCAACCAAGACGAGTTGTAAAACACGATATTTGAAATTACCGAAGCCTCATTATTTAGTTAATGGGGCTTTTATTATATATGGCACATCCGTAACATCCAATGAATTGGTTTTAATCCACGGATTCAACGTTTTTAAGATATGATAATTGGTTCCCAAGTTCTGTGCATATTCTGAGATATTAGGGATGCTTTCATCCACTGAAATATTAATAGTAGGAGTAAAGCTATAGTAGTCCTTAGGCTCAATTTGAAATCCATATGATGCAGGATTTTCAATAATAGTTTTAAACGCTAATATGCGAAGTATATAGCGTGATGTTTCCGTATTGAGATGAAGATCGTAATAGTCATTAACCAATTGTTTGGCTATATCATTAGAAATACCATTCATGCCCCGGTTATACGAAGCAGCAGCTAAGGTCCAATTACCAAATTTGCTGTATGCTTCTTTAATGTATAAACAAGCTGCTTCTGTACTTCGCTCTAAGTGATAACGCTCATCAACACTGTTGTTGATTTCTAGTCCGTATGCTTTGCCTGATGATGGCATAAATTGCCAAACGCCTTTAGCACCAGCAGGAGAAGTGACATTTAGCAAACCGCTTTCTGCAACTGCAAGGTATTTGAAGTCAGAAGGAACTCCATATCTCTCCAAAATGGGCTCAATAATTTGAAAGTACTTCTTACTTCGCTTTAAAATAAGTAAGCTGTTGCTCTGCCAATAAGTGTTTACTAATAGTTCTCTATCGAGCCGCTCCTTTATTTCAAAGCGGTCTAGTGGCACTTTTTCCTCTGCAAATGTCAATTGGTTTGGAATTGGAACAGGCACAACCAGGTAGTTGTCTTTCAACTTTTTTTCTTGCTCTGTATATTCCGTATACTTATACGAAAGGGCTACCCCAATAGCAAACGAAAGCGTTATTATAAAGATTGATTGTTTAATTTTCATTTAGAAAAGCATTCCTATTTCAATACCAACATTCGATATTGTACCATTTTTCCCAGTTTCGGGTTTAATGTCTTCAAAATTAACCCCATTATTGATGTTGTATAAACCAAATTTTAGGCCCACTTGTAAAGTGGTGAATTTGCCACTTAGCTGATAATATCCTGCAACACCAAAATCCATTGGTTTCAGTGCGATGTTGCTAAGTTCAGCTTTTCGCTGAGAACCAACATATACCGATGATAGTCCCAAATAAGAAGCGTACGGACCCAATAGCATCGAATGTTTTTTCTCATCATCAAAATTATACATAAGCATTAGCGGAACATCAACATAAAAAAGTGAAACTCTACCATATTCATCGATATCATTTTTAAAATTTGACCCTTTAAAATTGCCTACAAATTCTGTATACAGGTTCCATTTCTCATTTAAGTAATGTTGGTAATAAGCACCGGCAGTATACCCAAACTTTAATCTTGGATTTTCAAATTCTGTTCCTCGAATAGTGGAAGCATTTATACTTGTTTTTATACCAATTCTATTTTTTGAATTTGATTCTACTTGCCCTAGAGCAGTTAGCACAAAACAGATATTGAATATAATTACAAGACTTCTCATTTAATCGATTTTTGTTCCTTTCAGAGCTTTTGCTATGGTTTTATCCATCACAATTTCAGCATACTTTTTGGTTTGATTATTTAATAACTCCATGTTATGAACGATTAAACCTTCATCATTCGCATCTACTGCAGCCTTTAAATCGTCAGAAATTGATTTAATTAGTGTTTGGTCATCTTCAGAAATGATTTCAGCATTTTCATTTACAAACTTGGTTATGGCATATTGTAATTGGTTTGCCTCAGTTATTGATTCTGCTAAGGAACGTTTATTCATATCTTCTTGAGCAAATTCAATACTTTCCTTAAGCATTTCTTTGATGTCTGCATCCGAAATGCCATATTGAGGCTTAATTTCAATTCGCTGAGCTACACCTGATCGTAATTCCTCAGCATTTACTTGCAGAATTCCGTCTGCATTAAGCATAAAAGTTACTTCGATTTTAGGCAAACCGGCAGGCATACTTGGAATGTCATTCAAGATAAATTCACCTAATTTTCTGTTATCAGAGACCATTTCGCGTTCACCCTGGTACACGCTAAGTTTTAAGTTCACTTGCCCGTCTACAGAAGTTGTATATTGCTTTTTAACTTTAGTTGGAATTTTATTATTTCGAGGAACCAATACGTCCATTAATCCACCAAGTGTCTCTATACCAAGCGATAAAGGCGTTACATCCAATAGCAACATGTCTTTTCTATTACCGGCCAGAATGTCTGCCTCAATTGCAGCTCCTAGTGCAACCACCTCATCGGGGTTCAACGAATTATTAATAACAGAATGGTTAAAGAATTTACTTACAGCTTCAACAATTGCGGGTGTTCGTGT